>JBKJSX010000151.1:0-8163 GCA_046594375.1 Chitinophagaceae bacterium | reverse complement strand
TGGTGATGACTCAAAAAAAATATGGACGCTACGCAAAGCAGGACTTGGCTTGCTAAGTAACTTACCCGGCGATAGTAAAGCTGTTCCGGTGATTGAAGACACCGCCGTGGATGTTAACGACCTTCCTGCTTACATTCGCGGCGGTGTCTTCAATCACCGGAACAGCTTTACTATCGCCGGGTAAGTTACTTAGCAGGCCAAGTCCGGCTTTGCGTAGCGTCCATATTTTTTTTGAGTCATCACCAAACAGCAATGGAAAATGAAAACCCAATCCTGCGGCACGCATATCAGATTCTACTTTAGCGGTAATTTCAAAAATTTCTTCGCGGTTTGTTCTTGCAAATTCAATAACTAAAATAGCACCCGGATCACCCTGCACAAAAAACCGGTTCTTACTTTGTTCAATATTATTTTTTGTGCACTCCAAAATATAATGATCTATCAATTCGCTGGCACTTGGCCGGTAAGCCATTGCAATAATATTTGCACGCAATGCTTCATCAATCGAATTAAAGTGTACACATAACAAACCAATTTCTTTTGGAGGCAGTGGCACAACATTTAATTTTATTTCTGTTATAAATGCAAGCGTTCCCTCTGAACCTGCGATCAGTTTACAAAAATTAAAATCTTCGCCACCGGCAGTAAATGGAGATGCATCAAGCAACACATCCACTGCATATCCTGTATTACGCCGCTCAACTGTTTTCTTTGGAAATTCTTTTCGTATCTCCTGCTGGTTTTCATAATTGCTCAAAAGGCGGCGGACAGTTTTGTAAATATTTGCTTCAAGGCTTTCGCCTTCACACTTGTTATGAAAAACTTCCAGGCTCAAACTTTTAAATATTGCCTCCGATCCATCACTTAACAAAACTTTTACTTCCAGCAAATGTTCGCGTGTGCTGCGATACACAACAGAATTGGAGCCGCAGGAATTATTGCCCACCATTCCACCCATCATGGCACGATTAGCGGTAGAAGTTTCAGGACCAAAAAATAAACCATGTTGTTTTAAAAACATATTAAGCTCGTCTCGGATAACACCCGGCTGCACCCGTACCCAACTTTCTTCTTGATTAAGCTCAACAATTTTTGTAAAATATTTTGACACATCTACTATAATACCATCGCCTACAACCTGCCCTGCAAGAGATGTTCCTGCAGTTCTTGGAATGAGTGAAGTTTTTTCTGCGTGGGCAAAAGCGATTAAATTTTTAATGTCTGCCACTGATTTTGGAACAACAACAGCGAGCGGCATTTCACGGTATGCCGAAGCATCTGTGGCGTATAGAATACGCATCGTAAGATCGTTGTACAGTTCACCTTCCAAATCTTTTGCCAACTGTTCTAACTTAAAATTTATTGCTGATTTTTCCTGCTGCATTTTCTTCTGCAAAAATAGTCTGTTTAATATAGCCACAGAAAATGATATAGGGCATTGAAAAGAGAATTATCATAAGTAATTTTATGAAATGAACGTATCATCTTTTAAAGAAAGTTTATTGAACAGCGAACCACCGCAAAAGATATCTGTGTATTTGCAGGCTTTATGGTACGATGCAAAAGGCGAATGGAACAAAGCGCATATATTGATACAGAATGTTGATGACAGTAATGCATCATGGATACATGCATACCTCCATCGCAAAGAAGGTGATACCGGCAATGCTGATTACTGGTACAGGCGAGCGGGAAAACAAAGAACCTCCGTATTATTAGAGGAAGAGTGGGAACAAATAGTAACTGCCTTAATTTGATCTTTCAGTTTATTCAATAAATAAAACTAACATTATGAAACTAACTGCCTTGATTGTTTTTTTATTTTTTGCAAATACTTACGCCAAAGCCCAAAACACCAATAATATCTATGATTCTGTTCTGGCAAAAAAATTGAATGCAGATGCTTATCGCATGAAAAAATATTACCTGGTGCTGCTTAAAACGGGACCTACTGTTATTTCGGACAAAGCAAAACTCGACAGCATTTTTAGCGGGCACATGAAAAACATTCAATGGCTTGCTTCACAAAATAAATTAGTACTTGCTGGTCCGCTTGGCAAAAATGATAATAATTATGAAGGCATTTTCATCTTGAATACAGACAATAAAAAAGAAGCAGTAGGAATGATTGAAACGGATAGGGCAGTACATTCAAAAATATTAACTGCAGAGTATTACATGTATTATGGAAGTGCATCGCTGCAGCAAATTCCTGAGATGCACAATAAAATTCAACGGAAGCATTTTTAACTTTATCGCAAAGAAAATGCCCTCATTATCGGAGGGCATTTTTATCTAACAAATAATTTATTTACCTGTTGTTACGCCTTACCTGTCCATTGGGTAATGTAACAGTACCATCAGGAGAAATCGTTGTGCCATCAGGAAGTCTTTTTGTTTGTTCCACTCTTTGTTCACGTGGTTGTTCAACAGGAGTTTCCCTTCTTACATTATAATCCCTGTACTCTCTTCTATCATTGTCTCTTCTGTCATAATCCCGATTATAATCTCTTCTGTAATTCCGGTTTTGATAAACACGTGAGTTGTATTCCGGAGCTGTGTTATATACCACAACATCATAATACCTGCCAGTGTTGTAATCGTATACACGCTGGGTGGTATACCTGTCATCATACTGATAGTTTGAATCGTATTGATAATTAGGATTGTTGTATCCCCTTTGTTGACGGGAATAAACTCCTTCTTCGGGCTGTGTTATGCTGCAGCTTGCAAGCCCGAGAGAAATTATTAATGCTGCTAATATGAGTGTTTTCATTGTGTGTTTTTTTGTGTATAGTAATAGACAAAATCCGTGCTGAAACGTTTAAATTTTTTTGTTAAAAGAATTCATTTAACGTTCCTTTATAGGCAAAGAAAATTGTTAACAATGGAAGTAAGACGCAGGCTATAAAAACTGGTAATAGATTACTTAAAGAGATTTTGCATAATACCTGTTACGAAGGGACTCGAATTTATCCCTTAATTCAACAGAAAGAAGGTCTATGGTATTGCCATTGAAAGAAGGAATGAATTTAGAATGGGTGGGATTGATGAAATTAATATTGCCATCCCATTTATCTTTAAATCTTTGTGGCGCACTCTCTGCCAACTTTGAAAATTGTTCTGTAAATTTTTGTTGTTGATCTATTTCTATGTTCATATCAAACCTTGAAATTTTTTTAAGTGCCCCAAGGTAATCTTAAAGTTTGTAAAACTATGCGTTTTGTTTTTCTACATTACCTTTCATTTCTTCAATTTGCTGGCGGGTGCCAAGCACTATCACTTTCATTCTGCTCTTTATCACTGTTCCTTCCGGCGGATTAATAACAAATTTTCCATCAGCATCTTTAATACCAATGCAATTAACACCTGTTTTTCGCCACGCCATTATCTCCTGTAGGCTTTTGTCTTTTAATTCTACCGGCAGAATATCATATCCTACTGATTCGAGGTGAATAGAATCTCCTTCCTCACCGGATAAATAATCAATGAACTCAATTACATCCGGCTTGGAGACCAACGTTGCCATGTGTGTGCCACCGATTGTATCAGGAGATATAACATTGTCAGCGCCGGCTTTTCTAAGTTTAGTGCCTGAACCGGGGTTTGATGAGCGGCTGATTATTTGCAGGCTGTTGCTTAATGATCTTGCAGATAAAACTATATATACATTGTCAGCATCTTCCGGCAAAGCGGTTATCAGGGCTTTGGCATTTTTAATTCCGGCGCTCAATAATATCTCGTCATCTGTGGCATCTCCTATTATGTATAAGATGCCTTCTTTTTTTAAAAGCTCCTTTTCTATCAGGTCATCATTGTTTTCTATCACCACATATTTTACTTTATGATGACCCAAAATTTTTGCAGCCTGTTTACCGTTGCGGCCATAGCCACATATAATTACATGATCTTTTAATTCTTTGATTGCAGACATAATTTTACGGGTTTTAAAAAATTTATTTATTTCTCCATCCACAACATACTGGGTAAGTTTTGCCAGTGCATAAGCAAACGTAGCAAAGCTTGAAATGATAAGCAGTATATTAAATATCATTCCTGCTTTACTCAATTCATGCACTTCTTCATAGCCTACTGTTGTAACAGTTACTATCGTCATATAAAGCGCATCCAACAGGCTATAACCCTCTATTAACATAAAGCCAGTAACGCCTGTTAAAATAATTGCTCCAATAATTATTAGTGGAAAGAATAATTTAGAAGAACTGGTGACCCTTTTTATTGATCTGTTCTTTGCCATTTGATTAAGATATGAAAATTAGCCCATCTCTTCAGAATCTTTTATCAAAATTTAAGTTCTCACCAAAGCTCTTTCCGAAGGGAAAGCCTATCCCTTCAGAACTCTTTTTTAAAATGTGAGTTTATTATTATTTATTGAAAATTATGTTTAAAACAACCGGGAGAGATTAATGAATAAACGACCTAAGTTTCCCTTTCGGGGCACAGAGGGCTTTTATGATGTGCTTATCATTTCAGCACTTTCTTCCTGTACTTCTAAAAGTGAAGCATTGTAGCGGATAACTTTTCTCCCCAGCATCAATACAGAGAAACTTGTAAGGGCACACAAAGCCATAACACCAGCCATGGGCAATGCGGTGTTATTGGTTAAAATACTTACAAGCCCTGACGTAAGTGCACCAACAGCTAATTGTATGGCTCCCATTAAAGCCGAAGCTGTGCCGGCATTTCTGCTGAAAGGTGCCATTGAAAGCGCAGATGAATTTGGGAATACAAATCCCTGGCAACTTAAAAAAAGTAGAATTAAAAATATGGTAGAGTATAAACCCAGAAAATGAAATGCTGTTCCGGCAACTAATGCTAACCCTGTAAGTGTTTGGCAAAATAATGCCACACGGATTATCTGTTCACTTTTATATTTTCTCAATAAAATACTATTTAACTGGCTGCAGGTTATAAGCCCTAACGCAACGCCGGCAAATATCCATCCGTATTGTTGTTCCGTTACTTTATACAGTTCCATAAAAACATGCGGTGAACCGGAAATATATGCATACAAACCTGCTGCAGAAATGGCTCCTGTAAATGCATAAGTATAAAATTGCGACTCTTTAAAAACTGCTAAAAAAGATTTTATGATAGGCGCCGGTAACAATGAAACGGTAAGATCAGGCTTCCTGCTTTCAGGTAATGCAAAATGAACTGCGGTTAATATTAATACAGACATGATGGTAAGAATGATAAAAATATAATGCCATCCAAAAGCTGCAGTAACATAGCCTCCCAGCGTAGGAGCAATTATTGGAGACACACCGATAACGAGCATCAACAATGAAAATATTTTTGCATTTTCCTGAACGGGAAAAATATCACGAACCATTGCTCTTGCAGCAACCATACCTGCGCAGCCACCTAAAGCCTGCACCAAACGCAATGCTATCAAAGCATCTACAGAAGTGGCGAATGCACAACCAATGGATGCCAATAAATAAACTGACAACCCTATGTATAAAGGTTTCTTTCTTCCAAACCTGTCGAGTAATGGTCCATACAATAACTGCCCAACAGAAATACCAATAAAAAAACTGGATAGAGAAAGCGCAACACGTGCCACTGTTGTATGCAGATCGGCAGCAATTGCAGGAAACCCCGGCAGATACATATCAATAGAAAAAGGCCCGATTGCTGAAAGCATACCCAGTATAACGATCATAAAAAATTTATTCTTTTCTTTCATAGCTTCATTTCAATAAGTAAATCTATGCCACCTTTATTTTTATAGCAGGATGTCTTTTAGATTTTCATCAGGATATTCCCAAATACTCAATGTTCCTCTTGCAGGTATTGGCGTGCTAAATTCAACAGCATCTTCCAGCACCCATGCATACCTTCCTTCGCTATAATCACCAAAAGCTTTCTCTTCCATTGTTAAACGGTTAATAAGGTCATCATTCATTTCAAGATCTTCAATTCTGATAACATCAGTTATTGTTGCCTCACCTATTATAGCTCCAAAAGGTAATTTTTTAAAATCAGGAATGTATCTTTTAAATGATGGTTCAGCAGCAAAAATACTTCCTGCTTTACCCTGGCTGGCATGTATTAAAATAGTTCGGCGGTGTTTTGTTCCCCAGTTTCTTGTCTCAATCTTTTTTATTCCCATCACCACAAATGATGCCCACGGTTGTAATAATGATATTGCTTTCATTGCAATAAATATCGCGATAAATTTCTCCACAAACTTTCACTTACAAATTGAACAGCAACAAAATTGGTTTACTTTTGCAAATTGCCCTTTTTTGAATCAACCCCGAAGTTTCGGGGTAAAAATCAACAACCAAACTTGGCTTTACCGCACCTGATCAAATACATCTACAACACCGGAACCGACGAGGTGATCCGCCGTGGGAAAAAAATTCATGCGTTTGGTTATGTTGAATTGGTTGAGCATGATGAGCTGATGAACTCAGTAACGCTAAGAGTGAGGGACGACAGCTACACTACATTTTATAAGGTTTATATACAAAAATATAACGATCCCAAAACGATAATGCTTCGCTGCAGTTGTCCGTATAATTTGGGAGATATCTGCCGCCATGAAGCGGCTGCACTATTTCAATTGCAGGATCTCGTTGATAAAAAAATGTTGGGCAGCAATGAAGCCATCGTGTACAACCAAAAGCACACGATAGCAAAAATGAAATTCATTGACCTGAAGATGACAAGGATGTTGGCGGGTGTAAAAAATTATGAAACCGCAGAAGAAATATTACGCGGCAGCAAAGCAAACATAACACAGGCAGGTAACGAAAAAATTGAAGCAACACTTGATTATAATGGAGTGAAGTTTAAAATGCTCATTCAAAAAAATGAGGAGAAAACATTTGATACTTCCTGCACCTGCGATGAGAAAGAACATACTTTGTGTGCTCACAAAACTGCATTGTTCCTGCAATTATTAAATGCCTTTGGTCCGCATTATTTTGAATCTATCCGAAACTGGGATAAAGAAAAAAATAAATTGCTGGAAGCATATGGCTACACCCTGAACGAAGATCTGAAAGGTAAATTTGAATTTGCTTACAGAGAGGGCAAACCTTTTTTAAGAGTATTGGATTCTTCCATAAAAAGAATGGCACCGGCTTCTAATGCACGCCCTGCGCCCGTTGTACCAATGGTTAAAGAAGAGTCTGCTGAAGTTGAAACAATTTCGCCTTCTAAAAAATTGGGTTTCGTTTTTAATGGAGGTGAAAGATCTTTCCCTTTCTTTTCAGTTGATGCAATACAGGGAGAAGCTAATGATCCCGATAGCTATGGGGAAGAAAATCATGAAAGCAAAAAATTCATCAGCTATGTTGAAAAGTTAGACCTTACCAAATTCATCAATACAGAAATATTTTCTGAACACGACAAGCAATTGTTGCAGCAGGTTCGCAAGTTGCAGTTATCAGAAGTAAATAAATATCTTGACCGCAATTCACCCTTCAGTGGTTTTTGGGAAAATATAATTCATGACGAAAAAGATGAATTGCCTGAAGAGACAAAATCTTTGATGGTTGAATATCTTCATCCAAAACTCAAAAAAATATTTGATGAGAATGCTTCAAACCCTTTTGTATTTCATTTGCCGCAGGGTAAAAGTTTTAAGACCGAAACTTTAAAAGAAGTTTCGTTATCGCCGGATACGCTATCTCCCATTTTTAAAATATTAGCAAAGAATGGTCATTATGAACTTACGTGTGCAGTTAAGATAGAAGGGCAGGTAACGCATCTTAACAACAATGAATGGAACAGCAGCTTATTATTTCTTTACAATCACAAATTGTATCAATGGCAAAAACCGGAGGATGTATTAAATGCTGAAAAATATTTTAATAAGCCGGTAATTCTAACAAAAGAAAATTGGGCTGAGCAATATCAAAAAATTGTGTTGCCGCTTACTAAAGAGTACCAGGTTGAATTTGATAAATCTCTTGTAAAAGAAATTAAAGAAGGCGAACCAGAAGTTAGATTGATGCTTATTGAAAAGGGCGACTACCTTATGTTTCAGCCATTGTTTAGCTACAAAGGTTTTGAAACAAAAGCTAATGATAAGGACGTTATCATTATTCCTGATGGAGATAAACAATGGCTGAAACATAAGGTAGTCGCCCTTTTCAATAAGCATCAATCTAACTTCCGGTTCGC
>JBKJSX010000044.1:0-13209 GCA_046594375.1 Chitinophagaceae bacterium | reverse complement strand
CTGCCGCTGACACCCATGCATTTTGGCCTGCTAAAGAATAATCTACATCATAATTATTTGCACCTCCAACAGCACTCCAGCTTACTGTTGCACTGTTGCTGGTGATGAAAGAAGAAGTAAGGCCGGTTGGTGGAGTACAAGGGGCAGTGGTTGTAAATTGTGCAATAACGTAATTACCACTTCCACCTGAACAGGTTGCAATTACTCTCCAATCGTAGGTAGTGCCTTGTATTAATCCTGAAAGATCCGCAGATGTTCCAGTTACAGTAGCAGCCGTCCATGTGCCGGATGGAGAAACTCTATAATCTGCAGCATAACTTATTGCATTAGCAACTGCATTCCAGCTAATAGTTGCGGTTGTATTTGTTATATTAGATGATGTTAAGCCTGTAGGATCTCCGCAAGGAGGAGGTGCACAATTAAGGTCAAATGTTGTAGTTGAAGTTTGCCCATCAGGATTAGTTACTATTACTGTATATGTTCCTGATGTGGAATTTGCAGGAACATTGAAGCTTGCTGTCACTTGTGTTGGATTTACAAAAACAACATTTGAAACAGTTACAGTGCTCGGGCCGCTTACATCAACTTTTATCCTTGTAAATCCCGGCCCTCCGGCATCTGCTCCCGGGTCAAAAAATTCTGAATTATTACTTGACGTACCATTTATATTGATCGTTGTTGTGCTGCCACATGCCGGAGTTGAAGATAGGACAGGGATTGCTGGTGGTGGGGCTTGAAATTGTGCAGCTCTTACACCCCAGGCATTGGTTGTTGGAACATACTCTGAAAAAGTCCACATCGTCATATCATCATTAGGATCAACAACAGTTTGCGTGTAATCACCCCACCTGCTTGCGCCGGGATTATAGCTGGAAGTTGTATTGGTAAAATCGACAGGCGCCTGAAAACTTCCTGCAGGATCAGTGCGGTAACGACCCGCCGCTGATGCCTGAGCATACTTGGTTGGTCCTGCAGATGTAAATCCCATTACATTATGACCTTGTCCACTTAGTGCAATGGTTGGGTAGGTATAATACACCGCCGATGAAGTTGCATTTACTCCATCATACAAAGATGCAGATTGCAATATTATAGGGGTAGTGGAAAGATTTCCAATTTCCAGCCATAAAGCCCCGTCTCTATCACCTCCTGATCCACCGACTCCCGAGATATTTAATTTTGTTCCTTGTGCTATCCATAAACTAGTACTACCATTAATTTTATTTTTCTTGATCATAGCAGCGTATAACCTGCGATCGCCACCATCTATAGAAGTTCCGCCTAAGGTGGGAACCGTTTTAGGTGTATAAGTTGTTGAAGTAGTAAGATTGAGATCTCCTGACAATGTTGGAGTAGGTCCTCCGTAAGAAACTTTTCTTATAACAAGTTTTGAAAAAAATGTTTGCGAAGCGCCAACAAAGTACCCGTTGGTAGCACCAGGGTCGTCATTATGTACTCCTTGTGGTGTGTACATATCAGTATTTGTTATTCCATGAGGAAATGAAGTTACCGTTAAAGTACCCCCAAGAAGGCTTGCTTTATTTACTACCCACAGGTTAGATCCTGAGAAAGAACTTCCATTAGCAAACATATTACCTCCAATGTATAATGAACTTTTATCAACCCCCAAAGTTGGGTAATCAAAAAAATCATTGGCAGCTCCCCCTGTTCCGGCAACACTAAAATAATATTTCGTAAAGTTACTCGTGCTTGTAACAGTTGGTCCGTCGCTTACTGCAACACAGCAATAATTACTTCCTGAGGTATGATTGACTTCAATTGCAACAACAAACCAACGCTGTGATAACCTGTCGAACCTTACATGTGGATCACTTATACTATTTATTCCTAAAGCAGAATTTGTAAAAAATGAATTTAGATCAACAGTTACAACTGCTGATAAAGTTGTTGTTGAAGTTCCTGTAGGAGTAGTAGAGGCCGGGCCCGTAACCGTAGGCTTTGTAAATACTTTCATCAGTGTATTGGCAGTGGCAATAATTTGTGTAGTTCCAACATCACCACAATTATCAGGAGGAGTATAAGGAGATTCTCTATTAGGAACTGATGCATAAGACCCCCAGATGGCTAGAAAATTACTATATACAGTTTGTGTACTTCTATAATTTGCAGCATTTAAATTAGCTGGATTCACGAGCGTCCCTGATTTAGAAACAGGTTTTGCACCGGGGTATTGTCCCTTTGGTTTTGGGCCTTCCAACTCAGGTCTTAAATGTACTTTATAATTTGCAGGGATGGTGCGTTCATTTGCACTTGCCGCAGCAACTGATTGTTTTATACCTTTTATTCCGGTTATTGTAATACCTCTTATCTCATTATTATTTTGTGCAAAAATTGAAGAAAAGAGAAAAACTGCAATAAGGGTAGATAATATCTTATGCATAATTTTTAGATTTTAAATGTAAGAAAGGAGGTGGGCACACTAAATATATTTTATTTATTGCTTCTAACCATAAATTTGTTTGTATTTTTTTGCACAAGACTTAAGTCTGTAGATAATTCTTTAATCTTGCACCAATGATGAAAGCGATTTTTACGCTGCTAAAAAAAGATCTCCTTCTTGAATTAAGACAACAGCATACTTTTTACGGAGTGCTATTATACATTGCGTCTACCATTTTCGTTTTATATCTTTCTATTGATGAAACCACTGCAAATGTTTGGAACGGACTATTCTGGGTAATACAATTATTTGTTTGTATAAATACTGTAGCAAAAAGTTTTTTGCAGGAGAGCAAAGGCAGGATGTTATATTTTTATTCCGTTACTTCTCCGGTTGAATTTATTATAAGCAAACTGCTGTACAACATTATCCTCATGATTGTAATGAGTTTAATAAGCTTATTTCTTTTTTTCGTTTTTTTAAATAATCCCGCCTCTGATATAGTTCGGTTTACAGGAATTGTAGTTTTAGGGGGCACAGGAATAAGTATGGTTTTTACATTAATGAGCGCCATTGCAGGCAAAGCCCAGCACAATGCTGCGCTTATTGCAATACTTGGGTTCCCGGTTATTTTACCACAACTATTATTATTGATGCGTTTGAGCAAAAGTGCGTTTGCTGAAGTATTTAAAAGTGGCGCAGTGCTCCAATTAACGGGACTAATAATTGGCCTTGACATTTTAGTTGTTGTTATGGCAATAATTCTTTTTCCTTTTTTATGGAAGGAATAAAGTAAATAAGAAATAAGGAAGCTAAGAAATTGCAACTTTAAAATTCCTTTCTTATTTGATAAAAAGATTATTTCTCAGTCCTTATTTCAGTTTCCCCTAACTTCGCCCCTGAAAAAAAGTACTCTTTCTTTGTGAGGAAAAGCTGGTGGAAAATATTATCATTTACATTACTTGCCTATACATTTATTGGTGGATTTTTATTAGACGTACCACGTTTACACATCCTGAATGAATCAATCCGTAATCTTTACTTTCACGTTTGCATGTGGTTCGGAATGATGATCCTCTTCATTATAAGTTTTGTTTACAGTATCAAATACCTGCGCACATTCAATCACCGTAATGATATTTTTGCAACTAATTTCGCTGCAGTAGGTAGCCTGTTCGGAATTCTTGGATACGCCACGGGTATCATCTGGGCAAACTATACCTGGCTAACCGATCAGAATCAATCGCTTTCAAATGTTTTAAAAGAGCCAAAACTTATTGGTGCTGCGATTGCGTTATTAATTTACGGAGCATACTTTGTTTTAAGAGGGTCCTTTACTGATATTGATAAAAGAGCACGTGTGAGTGCGGTATATAATATTTTTGCATTTGCCATGCTTTTTCCAAGTATCTGGATAATTCCAAGATTAGTAGGAAGCCTTCACCCCGGTGCTCCCGGCAGCGAAAGCGGCAACCCTGCACTTAATTTTAATGATATTGACAGTCGCCTACGAATGGTATTTTATCCTGCAGTAATTGGCTGGACATTGCTTGGCGTTTGGATAGCAACGATTAAGATCCGTTTACAATTATTAAAAGATAAAACACTATTCAATGCTTAAGTTA
This sequence comes from Chitinophagaceae bacterium, assembly GCA_046594375.1. Classification (GTDB taxonomy): domain Bacteria; phylum Bacteroidota; class Bacteroidia; order Chitinophagales; family Chitinophagaceae; genus Ginsengibacter. Next base: position 9,183 of record JBKJSX010000044.1, on the reverse strand, counting down.
TTTATACGTTTGCTGTTTATCACCGGATGTTTGCTTTTAAGTTTTGTAACCTTTGCTCAGGATAAAGTTGAGATGGCAGATGCAATGCGCAGCAACGGCAAAATTTATGTTGTAGTGGCTGTTTGTATTACCATACTAATTGGCTTATTTATTTATGTATTTGCGGTAGATAGAAAAATAAGCAGGTTCGAAAATAATAAAGAATAAAATTTTTTTAATACTAACGATTGATCAATAATTAAAACCATTTTATGTCATTAGAAAAGCCCTATAGCTTTTTTCAAAGTGTAGAGAAAAGCTTTGATAAAGCTGCATTATTCACAGATTGGGATCCCGGAATTTTAGAACAGATAAAAGCATGTAACAGTGTTTACCAAATGAGATTTCCGGTAAAGATTGCTGAAAAAGTTGAAGTAATAGAAGCATACCGCGTTCAGCATTCACATCATAAAACACCATGTAAAGGCGGTATTCGTTTTAGCCTTGCAGTAAACCAGGATGAAGTAATGGCCCTGGCCGCATTGATGACATACAAGTGCGCAATTGTAAATGTACCTTTTGGTGGCGCTAAAGGAGGTATTAAAATAGATCCTAAAAAATATTCTGATTATGATCTTGAAAAAATTACACGCAGGTACACTGCTGAATTAATCAAAAAAAAATTTATCGGACCCGGCACCGATGTACCTGCACCGGATTATGGAACAGGTGCTAAAGAGATGGCATGGATACTGGATACTTATGTGGCAATGCATCCCGGCGAGATTGATGCCGCAGGATGTGTTACCGGCAAACCTGTTTCGCAAGGTGGAGTAAGAGGACGTACAGAAGCAACAGGTCTTGGGGTATTTTATGGATTGCGGGAAGTATGTAATATGCACAAGGTAATGGACAAATTAGGGCTTGCAATTGGTGTAGAAGGTAAAAGAGTTTGCGTGCAGGGATTAGGAAATGTGGGTTACCATTCTGCATTATTTTTTCAGCAGGCAGGAGCCAAAATTGTGGGCATTGCCGAGTATGAAGGTGCTATCTGGTGCAATGATGGATTAGATGTGGAGGCTGTGGTAGCACACCGTAAGAGCAATGGTTCTATCCTTGATTTTAAAGGTGCAACTAATTTTGAAAAAAGCGGCGATGCCCTGGAAATGGAATGTGATATTTTAATTCCTGCTGCATTGGAAAATGTTATTAATGGTGAAAATGCTACCCGGATTAAAGCTAAATTAATTGGTGAAGCTGCTAATGGCCCGTTAACGCCTGATGCTGATGAAATATTAGCCTTAAAAGGAATTGTTGTTGTTCCGGATATGTACCTTAATGCAGGAGGTGTTACCGTTAGTTATTTTGAGTGGCTTAAAAATCTTAGTCACGTTCGTTACGGTCGCATGGAAAAACGTTTTACTGAAAATATGAACCATCATATTCTGGGACAGATGGAGGAACTTACCGGCAAAAGTGTTAGTGCTGTTGAAAGAGAATTTATTATGCATGGCGCTGATGAAGTTGATCTTGTAAGAAGCGGACTGGAAGAAACAATGATAACAGCAACAAGAGAGATAATGGACATTTGGGAGAAAAACCCAAACATTCCTGACATGCGCACTGCTGCTTATGTTTGTGCAATAAATAAAGTTGCTACCTCTTATGCAGAGTTAGGAATATTTCCATAAAGAATTTTATAAAAAATCATTTCAATCCCATTGTAAGCATGGAATTTTTTTTATTCAAATTCCGGCAACTCATTTATCTCGTAAAACTGCCCATCGCTTTTTTCAAAACCAAAACAATAACTGCCATTGGTGATTACAAGATATTTTGAAGGAAGTGTAATATGATAGCGAAGTATTTGGTCCAATGATTTTGAATTTATTGGTGCATTCATTTCTTTACATTCTACGATCATCCATGGCAAAGAATTCCTATCATACACAACAATATCACAGCGCTTTTTCAATTCACCTAAAGAAATTTCTTTTTCGATAGCAATTAATTTGGCTGGATATCTTTTTGTCACGGTAAGATATTGTAATATGTTTTGACGCACCCATTCTTCAGGAGTTAAAACTATCCAGCGTTTGCGGAAGGCATCAAATATTAATTCAATGCTGTTTTCTTTTTTTATTTTGAATTGATATTTTGGATATTCAACTTTAATCATACGCACTGCCAAATTAAACTAATAAAAAAAGACCGACAAGATGCCGGCCTTTTTTACTATAAAATTATTTTTATTAAAACCCACTCACATTTAAACGACCACCTGTTACACACTTTCCAGACAAAGATGTTGTTGGTACTGCACTGTTTAATATGGCAGCCTTAATTTGTGCTGCTGTACTAGCCGGATGTGTTGATGCATACAATGCAGCAGCACCTGTTACATGAGGAGTGGCCATTGATGTACCACTGTAAGAAGCATAGGAAGAAACTATTGTTTGGTTATTTTTTCTACCGGTTGAAGCCGGTATAGTTGAATAAATTCCTGAACCCGGGGCCCCGATATCAACCTGTGTAGCACCATAATTTGAAAAGCTCGATAAGCCACCCGTTGAAGTAATTGAAGCTACTGCGATAATATTTGCATTGTTATAATTAGATGGATAATTTGCTGTAGCATCATTATTAGAACTGTTATTTCCTGCGGCAGCTATAAATAAAATATCTGCACTCCCCGCTCTTGTTATTGCATCCTGCAAGCCCTGCGAAAATCCTCCACCACCCCATGAATTGTTCGTAGCAACAATATTCAAACCATGTCTTGTTTTTAGATCAGTGATGTAATCAATTGCTTTTATTGCATTGGCTGTAGTACCCCCGTTTGCCCCTAAAAATTTTGCAGAGATAATTGTTACTGCCCAGTTTACACCAGCTACTCCTTTACCATTTCCACCAACTGCGCCGATAGTTCCTGACACATGCGTGCCATGATCATCACCAACGCCATCAAATGTTGTATTGTTATTGCCATCAAAATCCCATCCATGAACATCATCTATATAACCATTGCCATCATCATCTCTTCCATTAACAGGATCGAATGAATTGATCCAGAAATTTGCTCCAAGATCTTCATGATTAAACATAGCTCCTTCATCAATAACACCTACATAAACAGTAGATGAACCTGAATGTCCAGCAGCCCAGGCAGATCCTGCCTGGCTTCCATACTGATTAGCCGGAGAAGTAGAAGTACCATACATTCCCCACAGCGAACCATTTGTATAATATGGATCGTTTGAAACCACGGTATGTGTGTAGATCCAATTTGGTTCAGCATATGCAATATCAGATTCGCCTTTCATTCTTGCAATAGCTGCAAAAACATCCGTATTTGTATTTACAAGATAAACCCCGTCCTCATCACCTGCTGATTGCATTGCGTTGGTTACAATATGCTCGGCAACTTTACCATTAATAAAAGAAAACATTTGTACCCGGCTCTTTTCCGACGTACCTGCTTTAAACTTGATGATAAGTTCATTGGGAACAAACTGGCCCATTATTGTACGCTGGGCGTCTTTGGTAATAACATCAACATTTTCATCTGTTGCGGCTACGTCTGTGTTTTTTTTACAACCCGTAAATACAGCGATAGAAAAAATTGTTAAGGCTAAAAGTAATTTTTTCATTTTTAGTAAATTTATATGTGAGTTTTTAATTTGGTAAAAAAGATAGTTTTGACCGGAATCAAACATAAATGTAAAAAAATTTTTTTGAAACAACTACATACGGCTTAAATTATTTCCCTGCTATTGCTAATCTTTGTTTCCAATTCTTACATTTTAATTTTTGTATTTTTATAGCTATATGAAAACAAAAAAAGACATAGTAGATAATTGGTTACCCCGCTATACCGGTGAGAAACTGGAAAATTTTGGTGAATATATTTTGCTTACCAATTTTAGTAATTATGTATCCATGTTTGCCGAATGGAATTCAGTAAAAGTTGTTGGCTTTGATAAGCCAATGCAATGCGCTACTGCCAATAACATTACTATAATAAATTTTGGTATGGGCAGCCCCACAGCAGCAACCATTATGGATCTGTTGAGTTCGATAGAACCCAAAGCCGTTTTATTTTTAGGAAAATGCGGCGGGTTAAAAAAAAGAAATAAGATTGGCGATATGATACTGCCTATTGCAGCAATAAGAGGTGAGGGAACTTCTAACGATTACTTTCCCGCAGAGGTTCCTGCACTACCTGCTTTTGCATTGCAAAAAGCAATTTCGACAACTATAAGAGAATATGAATTTGATTACTGGACAGGCACAGTCTACACAACCAACCGCCGGGTTTGGGAACATGATGAAGTATTTAAAGAATATCTTGAAAAGATTAGAGCTTACGCTATTGACATGGAGACTGCAACCATTTTCACTGTTGGTTTTTACAACAAAATTCCCACCGGTGCATTGTTGCTTGTTAGTGATTCTCCCATGGTTCCTGAAGGTGTAAAAACTGAAGCCAGCGATGTAAGCGTAACTGCACAATTTGTTGAAAGGCATCTGAAGATCGGGGTAGATTCGTTAAAACAATTAATGAACAAGGGGCTTACGGTAAGGCATCTGAAATTTTGATGTGTAACATTCTTACTAATTTCTCATTGCTAATTTTTAATCACTTGTTTCCGCTTCTCCAAATAAAAAACCTATCTGTTGATTTTGAAACAGAATATGAAAAAACTTCTGCGATAAAAAATATTTCTCTTGAAATAAATAAAGGAGAAATTGTAGCCATTGTGGGAGAATCCGGTTCAGGAAAAACGGTAACGTCTTTATCAATTTTACAATTGTTACAAAGCCCTCCTGCAAAGTATACTTCAGGAGAAATTTTATTTTCAAAAAATGATAAACAAATAGATATTCTGAAATTACCAGAAAAGCAAATGAGAACTATTCGTGGAAATGAAATTGCCATGATCTTCCAGGAACCTATGACATCGCTTAATCCGGTACAAACCTGCGGCAGCCAGGTTATGGAAACAATCCAGTTACATGAGAGAAAAAATAAAAATGCAGCAAGAAAAAAAACGATAGAATTATTTGAGCAGGTGCAGCTCCCCGATCCTGCAAATATTTTAGAACGCTATCCTCACCAGTTAAGCGGCGGACAAAAACAAAGGGTAATGATTGCAATGGCTATGAGCTGCAATCCTTCTTTGTTGATCGCAGATGAACCCACAACGGCACTGGATGTAACTGTACAAAAAACTATCCTGCAACTGATAAAAAATCTACAGCAGCAACACCAAATGGGTGTTATCTACATCACACATGATCTTAGCCTGGTGGCAGAGATTGCAGACAAAGTAATAGTAATGTATAAAGGCAGTGTTGTAGAAGCAGGAAGTGTAAAAGATATTTTTTTACATGCACAACATCCCTATACAAAAGCCTTGCTGGCCTGCAGTCCAGTGTTACATTCAAAAGGAAAGCGATTACCGGTTGTGAGTGATTTTTTGCAGGAAGCAAAAGTCAATGGGCAATTGTCAATGGTTAATTTTGAAGAAGAAAAGCAAAATATGGTATCAGTAATTAGTGATGAGAATTCTGCAACATCGTATATCCAACATCGTACATCGTTCATTGAATCACCGATCTTAAAAGTTGAAAACCTAAAAGTTTATTTCCCGGTAAGAAAGAACTTTTTTGGCAAAACACTTTTACAATTTAAAGCAGTTGATGATGTAAGCTTTGAAATAATGAAAGGAGAAACTGTAGGACTGGTTGGTGAAAGCGGTTGCGGGAAAACCACGCTGGGAAGAACTTTGATAAGACTGATAGAACCTACTGCCGGCAGTATTTTATTTGAAGGAAAAGATATTGCGAATATTGAAAAAAAAGATATGAGAAGGATGCGCAAAGATATCCAGATCATTTTCCAAGACCCTTACGGATCACTTAATCCACGAATAACAATTGGAAGCGCCATAGAGGAACCGATGAAAATTCACGGCCTTTTACAAAATAATAAACAACGAAAGGATAAAGTTGTAGAACTTTTGGAAAAGGTAAATCTTAAACCGGAACATTTTAATCGCTACCCCCACGAATTCAGTGGCGGACAAAGACAACGCATCTGCATCGCAAGAGCGTTAGGATTGAACCCTCAATTTTTAATATGCGATGAGAGTGTTTCTGCATTAGATGTGAGTGTACAGGCTCAGGTACTTAATTTATTGAATGACCTTAAAAAAGAATTTGGATTTACTTCTATTTTTATTTCGCACGACCTCTCTGTAGTGCGCTACATCAGCGACAGGATAATGGTGATGAACAAAGGGAAGATAGAAGAAACCGGCACTGCTGATGAAGTTTATTTTCATCCGCAAAAAGAATACACAAAAAAATTGATCGCATCTATACCGAAAGGAGTTGTGGTTTAAACATTGTGAAAGGTAAAACGTCCAAACTGAACCTGAGAGATGAGAATTTCACGTCTGCCGTTTAACGTCTCACGGCTATCAGTACTCATCTTTTCTAAACCTACCCAAATTTTCAGCCATGTAAAAATTCTTGCTGCTTTTACCTAGAGAAAATAAAAGTCTTTTTAATTGTTTATCTAACTGATCATCTAAAGGCTCATCATCTTTTATTTTCTTATCTGTTAATTTCACAAGCTTGCTGTTGCTGCTTACTTCATTAATATTTTCCGGCTGCAAACCACTGATGGCTATCTTCCAACCGTCATCTTTTTTTAACCTGTATTTAAAAAAATATACAAGCCCTTTTTTATTGCGAAAGCTTATTGCTTTGTTTGATAAATAAACAATTGAATCCGGTTTATTGGCAGCTAAAACGCTTCTTGCAATATCCTTTTGATTTTTATATTGCTTTGGAAATTTGTTGAGAATCTTTGCATTTTCAAGTGCTTTAAAAAGCTTAATTCTGTACTCATCTTTTGCTGCAAGATTTGTTAATGTACTATCCGGTACAAATTTTTTATTTCGCAGCATAAGCACTGCCGTACTTAATTGCAACGATTGATCCTTTAAGTATAAAAGCTTTTCAAAAAAGGTTTTAACCTGTGGCTTATCATAAAAAGGCATCAGCAAAACAGCATAATCATCAAGTCCTGTTTTTAAACTTTGAGAATTATAACCGGAATATATTCCTATATTATTTTTATTTCCGTTATCGCCTTCAACTATTTTTTCTTCCTTGCCCTGTTGCTTTTTTAATTCAAGTTTTGCATCAAAATATATTTTGGAAAAAAAACTTTCATACTCTTTTGCAGATACAAAGTTGCTGTCAACAAGGGTAACCAAAAGGGAGTTCACGTAATCTTTATAATCAGTAATTGTTGAGAGCTGGAGTATCTCAGGAAATAATTGCTTCGCAAGAGCAAGGGAATCATTAAGGTCGTTAAAAAAAGTGCTATACTCATAAGTTGTTGCAAACACAGGCGGGTCTTTCAATAGCAACTCCTTAAGCAAAGCATACGACTGTTTACTTTTCTTTTTTGCGAGCGCTCTTAAAACTACATTTTGAAATGTTCCGGTATCAGCTGTTTTAAAATAAATTTCTTTTAATGCCTTTACAATTTCCACTGTAGCGGTACTGTCAGTTATATAACCCAGCTCTGCAATAAACCGGGATTTGCTGTCAAAATAATCTTTATCACTATGATTAAGTTTATTGATGGTACTTACCAATTTAGGAATATCCTTCTTTGAATAATAAATGTTTGTAATAGAAGACTGCGCCTTTGCATGTGTAGCGCTGTCCTTACTAAAAAAATCATTTAAGAAAATACCAATAGTATTTGCAAAAATATTTCTATCCTGCGCAGAATTTTGCGGATGAAATGTTGCATAAAAATTTTTAACAAATTCACTTTTATTATTTAATGTATCCCCCATAGAAACAATGTGGTAAAGCCTGTCATTTTTTAAAAGCAACAAACGATTTATCTGGCGTGAAGAATTGGTATCTCTTAAACACAAGTTGTAGCCTGTAACATTGTTGGTTTTTAAATATTCTTTTTTAGCAAGAATAAAATCTGTTCGTGACAGGTAATCATTTATTTCATCTTTCCAAAAAGCGGAAGAATCTTTTACGTAAAAATATTTGGGATATTGCTGCATGCTCACTGCAATTATTTCGCCGGTAAGATCACTTTTAAAAATTGTATTTTTTGCTTTTGGCCAATAGGTTTCAACATTTGCAAAGCCATACCTGTAGCTATCATTACCCGTCTTTTCAATCAAGGCCCGCATGTCAGGTTCTAATTCAGGAACGATAGGAGTTGTAACAGTATAATGAAGAAATGTATCAACTAAATTTTGCCCTTTAGGATATTTGAAAGGAGTGAATTGAAAAGATGAAAAGAAATTATTTATTTCAGTGCTATTAATTTTTCCAGTAGCAGCCAGCAGATAATAATGCGGCCCTTCAATAATGAATTTTACTTTGATAGTTCTTCCATCTTTTAAAGTAGCCACAACATCCATTGCAGGGTAACCGTTAAAGCTTGAAATATTTCTTTGTTCCTGTGCTTTTATAAATTCAGAAGACTTAAAAGATTCTTCCATTAAGGTAAGATCGAATGTGTCTTCATCTAAAAAGCGAAAATTATTTACGGTTTTTTTCAGAACAAGAAATGCATCGCCGGTATTCTTATCAAGTGCCTCATATTCCCACCTGTCAACATTATCCTCTGCAGATATATTTAAAAATTCATGTGGCTGTTGTGGTAATTTTATTTTAAAACCGCCCTGTATAGGTTCAAAATTTATCCATGCGGAGGTTGATTCTTTAATTTGAATAGAAGAAAAGAATTTTTCTGCCTCATCGCCTTCAACATAATCTTCTTTGCCACTTATTTTAAATAACAACACTTCAAATGGTGTTACAAATATCTGGTAGCGCTGCAAATCTCCACGCCTGGTTCTGTTTGTGATATCATAGCCGTTGTATCCGTTTTTTTTGATTATCATTTTCCTGATGATCTTACCCGGAATATTCTCATACAAAAGACTGTCAACTTTCGTAAGAACATCTGCCTCATTTTCTCCAAAAAAGGCAGCATGTGTTTTCACTCTTGTAAGCAGATAATAAGTTCCATTGCTCATGTCAGCATACTGTCTTCTGTCCAAACCGGAAGCATCGCTTGCCATATTGTATAATGGACCGGGTACATCAACTTTATAAAATCCATCATCAGGAGAATTGGAAATAAAA
>JBKJSX010000154.1:0-3683 GCA_046594375.1 Chitinophagaceae bacterium | reverse complement strand
CTTAATATTGATGTATGAAAAAAATAAGAATATACATTTCCCTTTTCTCCATGTTTGTTTTACTCTCATGTCAAAATAATAATAAACAGGACAAAAATTCTTTATCAGATAAAAAAGCAAATACTGATAGTGTTGCAAAAGAAAAAACCAGTTTTAATTACGATCTTAAAAATCCTACCCATAGCTGGGTGTTACCATCTGAGCTGGTAGAAGTATCAGGTAACGCCTGGATAGATAAAAATCATTTAATATTAATTGAAGATCTTAATCCAAATCTTTATTATGTAAAGTTTGATGACAAAACTGCTACGCTAGAAAAAACAGTTCCATTTGTTGAGACTGATAAAGATAAAGTTGATATTGAGGATGTCACCATTGTAGATAATGTTGTTTATGCTTTATGGAGTCATGGAGCTTTATTTAAAATAACTGACTGGCAAAATAAGCCGGGCGTAGAAAAAATTAAAACTGGATTAAGCAAAGACAACAATACAGAAGGTTTATGCTATGACCCTGTGACAAAACAATTGTTGATTGCCTGTAAAGATAATTCCGGAACGGGGGACGATTCTGCAAAAGCAGTGTATAGTTTTAATATGGAGAAATCGCAGTTGAGTGAAAAGCCTTTCATGGTTATACACCCAAAAGATTTTAAATCTATCACAGGTGATGATCTTAGTTTTAATCCTTCTGCTATTGCCGTACACCCTATTACACATGATATATATATGCTCACAACAAGAGATAACAAAGGCATGGCAGTTTTTACACATGAGGGTGTTCTGAAATCTTATCAAACTATTGACAAAGAGTTGATAGAACAACCGGAAGGGATTTGTTTTAACCCCAGGGGCAAATTGATAATAAGTTCGGAAGGCAAAAAAGGGGATCCCGGAAATCTTTTTGAATTTGATCCAAAATAAAATCACAATATTAACTGGTTAAAAGAAAAAGTACCTGATGCAAAGGCAACACATGTACCCTCAAAAAATTCTTTATCTTTCATGTAAATACAGTTAAAGAGTGATGAACATCATCATTGATCACTTTTTATTATAACACTTCCTGGTATCCATTTCACATTCTTTGTTAACATTAAAATTAAAATAGATTCACGTGCAACAAACAACACAACAACTAAACCCCTCTGGTATCATGCAGGTTGGTTTGGGCTTTTGGGCTTCCAAGGTTTTACTTACTGCTGTAAATGCAGGATTGTTTACGCATTTGGCAAAAAAACCTCTTTCATTAAAAGAAATTAAAGCGCTGTTTAACTGGCACTGTATGGACAGGCATGCATCCGATTTTCTGGATACACTCGTTGCACTTAAATTTTTAAAAAGAGAGGGAATTGGTGAAACTGCAATTTATTCTAATACTGAGGATACAGACTTTTTTCTTGATAAAGAAAAGCCTGCTTACATTGGAGGAATACTGGCAATGGCAAACAACCGATTATTCCGTTTTTGGGCAAACCTGGATGATGCAATGAAAACAGGCAAACTTCAAAACGAAGCTGCCAATCAGGGTGAAAACCTTTTTGAAGCGATATATAAATCACCTGAAAAAACGAAAGAGTTTATCCATGCTATGACAGGAATTCAGGTGGGTAATTTTATGGCATTTGCCAATAAGTTTGATTTTTCAAAATACAAAACCTTATGCGATATTGGCGGTTCAGGTGCGATGCTAAGCATACAGGTAGCAATGCATAATCCTCAAATCACATGCACCAACTTTGACCTGCCACCTGTTGAAGCTGTTGCACTGGAAAACATTGCTCATTTCAATCTGAGCGACAGAATTAAAACTACCAACGGTGATTTTTTTAATGATACATTTCCAAAAGCCGATGTTATTGTAATGGGAAATATCCTTCATGACTGGAGCGAAGAGAGAAAAATACTATTGATTAAGAAAGCATACGATGCCCTGCCTGCAGGAGGCGCTTTTGTAGCAATAGAAAATGTGATTGATAACGAACGCAGTCAAAATGTATTCGGACTTACCATGAGCCTGAATATGCTGATTGAAACAGAAGAAGGGTTTGATTATACACTCTCCGATTTTGAAAACTGGGCTAAACAAGCCGGGTTTAAAACAGTAGAGCAGATTGCTTTGGCTGGACCTTCAAGTGCTGCAATTGCATATAAATAAAATCTATTCATTGTTCGAAAAGACCATCGCTGTCCTGAATTATAAACTTTAGATTATGTATAAAATAAATGAGATTGCTCCTGACCTTTATCGTATTTCAATATTTGCCCCGCAATTCAATATCCAGTTCAATCATTTTTTAATAAAAGATGATGAACCTCTTTTGTACCATGCTGGTTTACAAGGAATGTTTCCTTTACTTCAGGAAGCGGTAAAAACTTTAATTGATCCTGCAAAGATCAGGTGGGTGGGCTTTAGTCATTATGAAGTGGATGAGTGCGGAGCATTGAATAATTGGCTGGAGGTGGCGCCCAATGCACAGGCAGTATGCAGCGAAGTAGGTGCAATAATTAATATGAGTGACTTTGCAATAAGACCTTCAAAACCACTACGCCACAATGAAACTTTCTCTACCGGAAAATATAGTTACCGTTTTATACGCACTCCACACTTGCCGCATGGTTGGGATGCAGGTGTTATGTTTGAAGAAACAAATAAAACACTTCTTTGCTCTGACCTATTTCACCAAAACGGAGATGTAACCTATTTAACCGACGTTGATATTTTAGAAGGACATAAAAAGTCAATGCTTGAACTGGAGAAAAGTCCGTTGATGGATTATGTCCCTTATAATCATAATACTGGTAAGTTATTAAAAGAGTTGGCTGATCTAAATCCTAAAACACTTGCAACCATGCATGGCTCTTCATTTTATGGTGATTGTTCTAAAGCCTTAATTGATCTGGATGAGGTAATGAGAGATTTATGGGGTGATAAATTTGGAAAGTAGTAAAAAGTGAATTGGGTTAAAAAAAATTAATTCTATTTTTCACTTTTTTGACATTCTTTATTTTTTAATTTATTTGATAACGACTTTCGGCTTTTATTACTTAGCACAAAGCAAATGAAAAAATACAACTGCTTTTAACCTTTAATTAAACTCATTTTATAATACTTTACATATTGGAATCCTACCTTTAAAAAGCAAAATTATTACAGCTAACCTGAAAATAAAATATGAAAATCCCCAACTACGATCCAATGTCCGGGAAAGATGGTATTCTGTTGTATAGCTTACTGAAGATAATTTACCAAAAGTAAAAGGGCAATGGGTTTTTAAATTTATAAGTGAAACAGAAAACTTTTAAAAGAGTAAAATAATAAGCGATCACATGAGTGACTTTATCAATTCCCTTTCCAATACTTCAGATGAAATGCAGATATTACTATTTACAGGGATTTTATTTCTGTGCTGGAACATTGAGACGATTGCAGGATTAACAGTTGCATATAAAAGGTTAAATCATGCAACTTTGAATGCCAAATTTATATTAACCAATATTCCGCTACAGTTTTTACTGGGTTTTGCATTTACAAAAGTCATACAGTACACAGGCTATCATCATGTGGGGTTATTATATCATATACCTTATATGAATAACAAACTTATTTTATTTCTGGCCTCCTTCATGTTGCTTGACCTTGGTGAATTTATTTACCATGTAGTTATGCATAAATTTAGACGT
>JBKJSX010000268.1:0-13741 GCA_046594375.1 Chitinophagaceae bacterium | reverse complement strand
GCTGAAGTGATCAGATCCTGTAAAACCTCCCGCTGCGCAGCAATTGGATTGCTTACCCAGTTTTCTATTCGCCACGATCGTAACCTTGCTAAACGCGATATGGCAGGACTAAGCAGTTTGATTGTTCAGCAAAGTAGGATATTATTTCGTTAAACGTGAATGGTGAAACGGGAACCGGGGGTATAATTAAAATATATATTTTCACGTTTCACCATTCCCGTTTCACGTCTACGCCTGCAAAAAATCTTTTCTTTTTAATTCAAAGTTTCTGCCAAGGTATAATCTTCGTACATGTTCATCATCAGCAAGCTCCTGGGCGGTGCCATGCTTAAAAATTTTTCCTTCAATAAGAAGATAAGCCCTGTCGCAGATGGATAGGGTTTCATTTACATTATGATCCGTGATTAAAATGCCGATGTTCTTATATTTTAATTTATTTACGATAGACTGGATATCCTCAACTGCAATAGGATCAATACCTGCAAAGGGTTCATCGAGTAAAATAAATTTGGGATCAACAGCCAGCGCTCTTGCAATCTCCGTTCTTCTTCTTTCTCCGCCACTAAGTACATCGCCATTGCTTTTACGAACATGGCTCAATCTCAATTCATCTATCAGCGATTCCAGTTTTTCTTTTTGCTCTCTTTTAGTATAGTTGCTCATTTCCAAAACGGCTGCAATATTATCTTCAACACTAAGCTTTCTAAAAACACTTGCCTCCTGCGGTAAATAACCAATACCCATTTTTGCTCTTTTGTACATGGGTAGCTTTGTGATATTTAGATCATTCAGGAAAATATCGCCTACGTCAGGCCTTATTAATCCTACCACCTGATAAAAGGATGTTGTCTTTCCTGCACCGTTAGGTCCAAGCAAGCCAACAATCTCACCCTGCTGCACATGGAAAGAAACATGATTTACAACGGCACGTTTTCCGTAATGTTTTACGATGTCCTTGGCGTAAATAGTTTGGGTCAAATCAAGTGTATTTCAACAAAAATAATATAAGTAACCCTTATATGATTTAGTTTAACAAGTTTGCGTTTTACCCACACTTGAGTATTTTTGCAAACTATTTTAGAAAAGATGAAAGTTACTGAGCATATTAAAGAGATGGACACAGTAGTGTCTTTTGAAATTTTACCACCGTTGAAGGGTAAAACCATTAATTCAATTTACGATCACCTTGATCCGCTGATGGAATTTAAGCCTGCTTTTATTAACGTTACCTATCACCGCAGCGAGCAGGTTTTTAAAAAGAAAGCTGATGGCACATTTGATAAAGTGGAAGTAAGAAAAAGACCCGGCACTGTTGGCATTTGCGCAGCTATAATGAACCATTATAAAGTAGATGCTGTGCCGCATTTAATATGTGGGGGTTTTAGCAAACAGGAAACCGAAAGCGCTTTAATTGATCTCGCTTTTTTAGGTATTGATAATGTGCTTGTGCTTCGTGGTGATGCTGCAAAAAATGAAACATTGTTTGAGCCTGATGAAAATGGGCACCGTTATGCCATTGATCTTTTAAAACAGGCTGTTGACCTTAACAATGGAATTTATCTGGAAGAAGATATAAGGAACGGCTCTAAAACTCAGTTCTGCGTTGGTGTTGCGGGTTATCCTGAAAAACATTTTGAAGCACCGAACCTGGAGACAGACCTTGGATATTTAAAAGCAAAGGTAGATGCAGGTGCAGAATATGTAACCACTCAAATGTTCTTTGATAATAAAAAATATTTTGAGTTTGTAAAGGCATGTAAAGAAGCAGGAATTAATGTTCCTATTATCCCGGGATTAAAACCCATCACATCAAAAAAACAATTGATGGTTTTACCAAGAACATTTCATGTTGATATTCCTACCGAGCTTAGCAACGAAATTTTGAAATGCAAAACGGATGCTGATGTAGAAATTGTAGGGAGTGAATGGCTTCTTATGCAATCAAAAGAATTAAAAAAATTCGGCGTACCCATTCTTCATTATTACACACTTGGCAAACCTCAGATAATAGTAAATACGGTTAAGCATATTGTTTAAATCCAAATTGTATTAAACCAATTGCATAAAAAAGCTGCTCAAAATTTGAGCAGCTTTTTACTTGCAGGATTCACAGAGAAATTATTTTCCGATGGGTACACCAACTGAAAAGCTTAAGGTGCGGTATTTATTTTTATCATCTGAAGCATTATTACTTTCAGTAGAATTGATCTTTGTTAAACCGTAACCGTAATTAGCTTTCAATAAAATTTTTCCAAGATCAAATCCGCCGCCTATGTTTACCCCAAAATCAAAACGTTTTAGTTTATAGTAAGAAGCATCTTCCTGGCGTGAGGTAAAAGGATTGTCATTTGCAAACTTGATATCATTTTCTGAATGACTGCTTATACCAATGATCTTTTGGTCAGTTGTTGATTTACCGGCAACACCTATGGCTGCATAAGGACCTGCATGAAAGAAAAGACCATGTGTTTTTTGCAACGGAACTCTAACAACAACATTTAGAGGAACCTCAATGTAGTAAGGATTGAATTTTGTTTTTACATAATTGTCTGTAGTGCTGCCATTAGTAAAGTAGGTTTCAGCTTTTGAACCTTTGCCTGTAAACAAAAGGCCGCTTTCAAGATCAACTAATTTTGACAATCCAAAACGACCTAATATGCCGGCATTAAAGGTTGTAAGCATATTGTTGTCTTCTGTTTGCCCGCTGGTTGTTTTTGTAATGTTGGCAAGGTTTACGCCGCCCTGTATATACACCTGGGCTTTAGCGTTGGTAAGCATTGCAAAAGCAAATGCCGCAACTAATAATTTTTTCATTTGGTTTAGTTTTCTTGTTAACAATGAGGGTAATATTATTTCGCACTCATTAAGGCAAAAACTTTGCCAAGCGGTACCTAATAAAAATAATTAAGAAATTAAATGGAGAGATTGAGATGCTTTATAGCAATGCATGAAAAACTTTTTCATTAACTTTTACAGGATATTTCTTTTTTAGTTGTTCTATCCATTTTTCTTCTAAAAAAATTTGATAGTCGTTGATGACTAAACCGCGGGCTTCTTCAAAAGTTCGTTGCTGGTTGGCAGGATATAATTTTAAAATTTTTACAAAAGTTACAGTGCCGTCATTTTCATTTAGCAGAGGCTCTGTAACCAATCCTTGGATAAATTTTGTATTTGGCTTTGCAGGAATCTGCGTAAGATCGTAACGGCCGGAATCAGCTTGAACCTGTGACATATTTTCTTCTGCTACCTGTTTCCAGCTTTTACCTTTGTTAATTTGTTCTGCAATATCGCTTGCAGATTTTTCATTTGAAGAAGAAATTAAAACCGCATCGGCACTTTCGTTCCAGGTATATTTTGCTTTGTATTGGGCGTAATAATTTTTTAAACCGTTACTGTCGTTAGATGCTTTGTTCCAAACATTTCTTTCCATTATTTCAAACAACAGGTTGCCATCTTTAAATTCCTGTAATTGATATTTGAATTCAGGATTAAGATCGGGCAAACGCTTTTTATAATTATCAAGTGCAGTTTTTGAAATGAATTTTTTCATTATAACACTATCCGATTCACCATAGTTTGAAGAGGTAGTTTTATAATTTTTTATGAATGTAAGCCAGTCACTGATCTTGATATTTTGATTATTAATTAAGAACAAAGGTGTTTGAGCTGTGTAGCGCCCTTGCATTTTATTTGAAACTAAAAAGCTATCTGTCAGTTTCCAAAGATCATTGTCTTTAATTGCGAGGTTCTTTTTAAAATTTAATTTCTTTAAAACATCGTTCACAAATTTTTCTTTTGCTGCGGCAATGCGGCTGTCCTGTAAAACCTGTTGCTTCACCAAAAACATATAGCCGTCATTGGTTTTATCCTGCGGAATTTCTGATTTTGATATTCTCTTTACAATATGAAAACCAAATTGGGTTTTAAATACCGGCGCTATGTCACCATCTTTCTGCAAAGAAAAAATTTTGTTTTCAAACACCGGATCATATTTGCCCACACCAAACTCAGGCATTACACCACCTGACTGATAAGTCATTTTATCATTGCTGAATTGTTTTGCCATTTCGCCAAAATCAGCGCCGGCCTTTATTGCACTATAAATCGAATCTGCTAATTTACCGGCAACAATTTTATCATCTTCTTTTGCACCTTCAGGAATGGCAATTAATATTTGCGCCACTTTTATTTTTCCAACAGCTTTTCTTTCCTCAATATTTTTAAAAATGTAGAAGCCGTTTTTTGTGCGGAATATCTTGCTTTCATGCCCAGGCTGTAAAGCATAAACAAGGTTTTCAAAATTATACGGAAGCGTAAAGGCAGTAACATATCCTATGTCTGTCCATTTCTCTTTTGATAATGCATGTGATTTATCAACAGCAACAGAATCACTATAATCTTTTGCGGGATAAAACTGGTAGGCAACATGAATATCTTTTTGGCTTCTTTCAAAAGCTTGTTGGGTTAAGGCATTCACCTGGGTTTCATCATTAAGGTAATTCTCTTCAATTTGCGTACGAAAATTGTCCAGATCATTTGCCAGTGATGACAAAGTATCTAACCTTATATCCCTTGCAGCTTTTACTTTTAGCCTGAAATTAATGTATAGGTTTAGGTATTCACGCATTGCAATTGCCTTATCAGTAACAGCAGTTTTGTTTTTATTGTAGGCTCTTAAAAATTCATCTTTACTAACAGCATTATTGCCATAGGTAAATAATGGTTGAGAGTAAATACATGTAGTAAAGCAAGCAAAAAGAAGAAATAAAAAATACCGTGTCATTGATGCGATTATTTAGCAGTTTTATTTTTTATTTTGGTATCAAGCAGTTCATCAATTTGCTGAGGTGTTAGTTTTTTTGCAATGATCCGTTTTTCTTTGTCAAGCAAATATAATGTAGGTGTTTGGGTAATATCATATAGCTGTTTATAGCCTGGCCGTTGACCATCGGATATAGCTTTTTTTGTTTCTTCTGTTTGATATACATGTACCCAATCTTTTAAATTATTGTCTTTGATGAATTGGATCCATTTTGCTTTTTCATTCTCACTTAGCACACCGTACATTTTCACTCCTTCCATTTTCCACTTCGCCTGGTAAAAGGAATCAAGCTTTGGTACTTCCTCGCGGCAATGGCTGCAGGTAGGGTCCCAAAAGCAAACTACAGTGTACTCTCCATTTAAGCTGTACAATGGTGTTGGCTTCCCAGTGCTGTCAACCATATCAAGGTCTGCCGCTTTTTCTCCGATCAGATTCGACATAAGCATGTATGCCCTGTTAGAAATTGCGGTAAGCTGTTTTTCATTCAGCCAACTTGAAATGCCTTTGGAATGATATTTTTCAAACAGGTGAACAAACACTGCATCCTGTCCCATATACTTTGGATAAATGTATTCGTCCGATAGCCAGTTTAATATAAATTTGTACATCTCTGTGTTGCTGCGTGCCAGCAGCAATAAATAGTCTGACTCTTTAATTATGCTATCAGCGGCAGGGATCAAAATATTCCTGAAATAAGTTTCAACCTTTGGCAAAAAAAACGGCGTACGAATGAGGCGGTCATCCATAAAAGTTATTCCGTCCCAATAATGTTTTTTAAAATTTTCGTAATTGGTTATTGAGTCCTGTCTGGTTATAGGGTTAGCAATAGCAACCGCCGGCTCTCTCATGCTTTTAAACAATGTTGCCAGCATAGATTGCGGAAATTGCTTTATTACATTTTCCCTGTATTGGTTTAGCTCTTTATTATATTTTTTATAATTATTTTCATGTAAAGCTGAATCAGCTTTTGTTTTGCTGTTATTGTAAGCCTGCTGTTCTGCCTGTAATTGTTTTCCTTTTATGGCGATATATTTTTGATATTGCTGAAAAAGCACATTTTCTTTTGAACCTGTTATAATGGTTTTATTCAGCAGGTCTGTTGTATCAGATTTAATTATTATAACCTGTTCTTTATCTACCAAAAAATCGATCAGTTTGGTTTTTCCCGGGAAGACAATAGAGTAAATGCCCGGAGGTAATTTTTTGGTCTTCTTAAAAACTGCAATGCCTTTGGCATTCACCAAAGCAGAATCTTCAACATTAATATTTTTTCCATAATAATAAGCGAGGTACGCAAGCCCGCTTTTATAATTAGGAGTCTGCAGCGTTACCTGGTACTGGCTTTTCGCAGCACAAACGGCAATGATCAAAATGAGGGTACTAAAAAATCTTTTCATCAGCTAAATAATGGTGACAAAAATATCTAAACCAAATGAAAGAGTTTAAGCCATACAAAATCCTTAACATTTCTATCCATAACGCATTTAGTACGTTATAAAGTATTTTTGCCGCCTTAGAAAACACAATGCGAAAAAAAAAGTTTGTAATTAAAGACCTTGCTATAACTGATTATGCTTCGGAAGGCAAATCATTAGGAAGGATTGAGGGCAAAGTGATATTTGTTGAAGGCGCTGTACCAGGAGATGTTGCGGATATCTTTATAACAAAAAATAAAAAGGATTGGGCAGATGGAAAGGCAATAAATTTTACAGAATATTCAAAAGAAAGAACGGAACCATTTTGCATTCACTTTGGTGTGTGCGGTGGCTGTAAATGGCAGATGCTTCCTTATGAAAAACAATTGCAGTACAAGCAGCAGGAAGCCGTGCAGGTTTTAAAAAGAATCGGCAAAGCGGAATTGCCGGAGGTTTTGCCCATCATTGGCTCTGCCGACATTATTCACTATCGCAATAAATTAGAATTCACTTTTAGTAACAGGCGCTATCTTACAAATGCCGAGATAAATAAGTCTGAAAAAATTCCGCAGGAGAATGCGCTAGGGTATCATGCTCCCGGCATATTTGATAAAATAATCGACATACAGGAATGCTGGCTCATGGATGATATAAACAACACTGTCCGTAATACTGTTCGTGAGTATGCTATTGAAAATGCTCTCTCTTATTATGATATCCGCGACCACAATGGTTTTTTGAGGAACATTATTATTCGTTATTGTACCACGGGAGAAATGATGATAAATTTTGTATTTGCAAATGATAACCCGGATGAGATAAAAAAATTATTGGATCACCTGCTGCAAAAAATTCCTTCCATAACAACTTTGCTTTACACTATCAATCAAAAATGGAATGATAGCATCTATGATCTTGACCCAAAGGTTTATTTTGGCAATGGCTATATAACAGAAACGTTGGGAGAATTTAAATTTAAGATCTCGCCCAAATCATTTTTTCAAACCAATACCAAACAGGCAGAGCGGTTGTACGATGTTGCTAAAAACTTTGCGGGATTAACAGGCCACGAAACAGTGTATGATCTTTATTGCGGCACCGGCAGCATTGGTATTTTTTTAAGCAGGCAATCAAAAAAAATAATAGGGGTAGATATAATTGAAGCGTCAATAAAAGATGCAAAAGAAAATGCTTTGCTGAATAACATTCATCATGCTGAATTTTTTGCAGGCGATGTAATTGAAGTTTGTAATGATGCTTTTTTTTCAGAACATGGCAGGGCTGATATTATCATCAGTGATCCGCCACGGGCCGGCATGCACGGGAAATTAATTATTAAATTGCTGGAAATAGCTGCACCTAAAATTGTGTATGTAAGTTGTAATGTTGCCACACAGGCAAGAGATATAAATCTTTTGAGCGAAAAATATACTGTTGAAAAAATTCAACCGCTCGATATGTTTCCACATACACACCATATAGAATGTGTGGTACTATTGCAATTGAAGAAGTAATTTTTTTAGATCAGTCAAAAACCAAAACTTCCGAAGCTGAAGTCGATTTTGGTATAGGTGTTCCATCTATTAGCATCCCTTCCAAATGAAATTGAATAGCTTCATAAATGGTTTTTTCAATAACTTTTTTTGTAGATGCAGTTGCGATGCAGCCAGGCAAATCGGGTACATAGGCGCTGTAACCTGTATTCGTTTTTTCATACACAACTAAATTTCTTGTCATAATTTAATTTCAGCTTGTTTCAATATACCCAAACCCTTCTTGTTTTTATGTTTGTATTGTTTGTGGCTTCCTTTTTGGCGAACAAGAAACCATCCCATCCTTTTCAATAATTTTGATGATCTCTTTAACCCTCACTTACACAAATTTAATAAATCCATTTACTATACCGAAATTGCACCTCTAAATAAATTCTCAAAATAGTTCAACCCTGATTAAATGCAGAAGACAACACCTATCGTTTTAAATCTTATCATTATAAATGCCCTGATATTTATTGCCCAAATGGTTTTGGATAAAACCATAGGGCTTACTAACTACATCGCATTGTATTCTTACCAAAGTGATTTTTTTAAGCCTTACCAATTGGTGACACACATGTTTGCACATGACCCAGGGAATTTCTTTCACATACTTTTTAATATGTATGCCCTTTGGATGTTTGGTGCCGTGCTGGAAAGGGTTTGGGGACCAAAGAAGTTTTTGATCTTTTATCTTGTCTGCGGTTTGGCAGCCGGGTTAGCCCAAATGTTTACAATGGGTCCAAACGGCTCTGCCGTAGGCGCCTCCGGTGCTATTATGGGATTATTGGCAGCATTTGCATATTTATTTCCTAATACGCAATTTTATATTCTGCCATTTCCTTTTCCAATAAAGGCAAAGTATATGGTGGCCATCTATGCGGCAATAGATCTGTTTGGAGGTTTACACCCCGGCGCAGCAGATAACATTGCACACTTTGCGCATCTTGGTGGCATGGTAATGGGTTTTATTTTAGTGATCATCTGGGGTAAATCAGATACAAAAACATTTTACTAAAAAGTTAACTTTCAGTAACAACATAGGAAGTTTATTGATGTAACTTTATAGCCATCATAAAAATTATGGGGGAATCAGAAAGATATCTGGGTTATCGTAAACGCAAAATTTCCATGGGTGCTGATGGAAATACTTTGATGATATTGATAAGCATCAATGTTATTTTTTTTATTACCGTTTGGTTTCTCCAGATCATTTATTATATAATTCAATCTCCGGCCGGCAATTTTGAAAGCCAGGTTTTGCCACTTTTTCTTATGCCGGCAAAACTATCTGCAGTGGCACAAAAACCCTGGACAGTTTTTACATATATGTTTGTTCACATACGTGTGCTAACAGTGGTCACAAGTTTACTCTGGCTGTGGGTTTTCGGATCGATCTTACAGAGTATTACGGGCAACCGAAAAATAATTCCGCTCTATATTTATGGAGGTATAGCCGGCGCCGTTGCATTTGTTGCAGCTAATTATTTATTGCCTCAATTAAAACCTGGTATTGATAATTCATTTATCCATGGCGCTAACGCAGCCACCATGGCTATTGCAGTGGCAACAACGGCCCTGGCACCTGATTACCGCTTTTTTAAAATGTTGAATGGAGGCATACCTATTTGGGTGCTTACGCTGTTGTATGTTATCATCGATTTTGCTGGTGTATCCGGTGCAAGTGCAGCGTATAATATTTCACATCTTGCAGGTGCATTCATAGGCTTTATGTTTGTGTTTAGCTTACGTAGAGGCAGCGACTGGAGCCTGTGGATGAATAATTTTTATGATTGGTTCAAAAATCTTTTTAATCCCGATAAAAAAATTGTTGCTCAACAAAGAATTAAAGAAAGAGTTTTTTATAAAACAGGAAATCAAAAACCATTTGTAAAAAGATCGAATATAACACAGCAAAGAATAGATGAGATTCTTGATAAAATAAATCAGAAAGGATATCATTTATTAACAGAAGAAGAAAAGAATATTTTAAAAAGAGCCGCGGAAACTGACCTTTGATATCAATTCCATAACTTAAACCAGTACTAACATAAATCCGGCTTACCGCTAATGGCAAAACCATTTTTCAGAAATTTTATCAATAGTTTTTTAATTATCTGCAATATTGTGGCTGCTGCTTGTTTGGTGCTGGGCAGCTTTGTAAAATTCTTTGATCCTCAACGTTGGTGGTTCATTGGTTTGCTTACGCTAAGCCTGCCCTACATTTTAATTACACTCATCATCTTTTTTTTCGCCTGGCTATTTTCAAAAAAGATATGGATGTTAATATCGTTGCTTGCCATTGCTTTTTGCTGGCGGGCAGAGCAAAATATTTTCCCATTTCATATTTTTCCAACATTTGCACAGGAAAAAAATTCTTCTGCCATTCGGGTAATGAGCTGGAATGTTGAACATTTTGATATTCTTGAGTACAAAACACATCCTGAAAAAAAAGATGAGATGATAAAGCTTATAGAGCAGTACCGTCCTGATATTGCATGCTTTCAGGAGATGGTTGGCGGCGATGATGATAAAGCGATAAATTATTTAGGCGATTTTAAAAGACGCCTGGAATTCACCGGTTATTTTTATTCGTATGAAGACCGTTTTAATTTTGATCGGATTCATCATTTCGGAATCATTACTTTTTCAAAATTCCCGATAATAAATAAACAAACTGTTAGCTCGCCACCCAATGATTATAATTCAACTTTTCAATACACGGATGTGATAGTCGGGGTCGATACTGTCAGAATATTTAATATTCATTTGCAATCTTTAAAATTTACCTCTGAAAATTTAAAATATTTAGATAACCCCAGAACCAACACGGATAACGCTTTCTCAGAATCAAGGAGCATCATTAGTAAATTAAAAAAAGGATTTATTAAACGTTCCATACAGTCAAACAGGGTAAGAGAAGAAATGGATAAAAGCCCCTACCCTGTTGTTGTTTGCGGAGACTTTAATGATGTGCCCAACTCTTATGCTTACTGCAAAATTGGTGATGGTTTGCAAAACACTTTCGTAGAAAAAGGGTCTGGTTTTGGAAGAACATTCTCCGGCATTTCTCCAACGTTGAGGATCGATAATATTTTTGTTGATAAAAAATTTACTGTACAACAGTTTAAAAGAATTCCAAAAAGACTAAGCGATCACTTTCCTATTATTGCTGATGTTAGTTTGGGCATGAATAAATAAATTTTATCTTTGAAAAGTTGAATATCATTATATCATATCACGTCTGCAGTTGCTGCCCCCGGGCATCCGTTATATAATTTTCTTATTTCTTATTTCACATTTCTTATTTCTAATTTTACCATATGTCTCTTAAAGTATATAATTCCCTGTCAAGGAAAAAAGAAGAGTTTAACCCAATAACAAAGGGCCATGTAGGTATGTATGTTTGCGGACCAACGGTTAGTGGCGAAAGCCATTTAGGGCATGCAAGGCCTTATATAACTTTTGATATTGTGAACAGGTATTTGCTGCACCTTGGATACAAAGTTCGTTATGTACGCAACATTACCGATGCCGGACATTTTGAAGAAGAAGGGAGAGTGGCAGAAGACAAGATTTCGAAAAAAGCACAGCTTGAAAAAATTGAACCGATGGAACTGGTGCAGAAGTACACTAATCTTTATCATTGGGCAATGAAAGAATTTAATATTCTCGATCCGAATATTGAGCCAACAGCAACCGGGCATATTGTTGAACAGATAACAATGATCGAGAAAATAATTGCAGCGGGTTATGGTTATGTTGCCAATGGCTCAGTTTATTTTGATGTAAAAAAGTATGCTTCTACTTATGATTACGGAAAGCTGAGTGGAAGGGTTATAGAAGATCTGTTAGAAACAACAAGATACCTTGAGGGACAGGAAGAGAAAAGGGATAAAGCTGATTTTGCTTTATGGAAAGCTGCGCCACCACAACACATAATGCGTTGGAAAAGCCCGTGGGGCGAAGGTTTCCCGGGATGGCATATTGAGTGCTCGGCAATGGCAACAAAATATCTGGGAGCTGAGTTTGATATTCATGGCGGCGGCATGGATTTACTATTTCCTCACCACGAAAGCGAGATAGCACAAAGCACTATTTGTAATCATCATAACCCCGCAAAATATTGGCTGCATAATAACATGATAACGATTGCAGGCAAAAAAATGGGCAAGAGCTATAACAATGTTATCAAACTTACAGAAATGTTCAGCGGCAATCATCCATTGCTTTCGCAGGCATTCAGCCCGATGACGGTTCGCTTTTTTATTTTGCAAACACACTATCGCAGTACACTTGATTTTAGCAGCGAGGCATTGGTAGCAGCAGAAAAAGGATTGAAACGTTTGTGGGAAGGTTATGAAGGGTTGAATAATTTACCGGTAACGGGCAACCACGAACCTGCAACTAATGCAGAGCTTGAAGCTCAGTGCTCAAAGCTCTTGGCTGAGCTCGATGATTTTATGAATGATGATTTTAATACAGCAAAAGTGCTGGCTAATTTTTTTGAAATGGTTCCCATTATCAACGGAATTAAAGATGGGCACGTTACTGCTGATGCAATTTCTTCTGCCACTTTTCAATTGATGAAAACATCTTTTAAACTTTGGCTCGAAGATATTCTTGGATTAAAAAATCCAAAAGAAAATAACCGGGCATTAAACAGTGTTATGGATCTGGTGATAGAGATAAGAAAAGAATCAAGAGCCAATAAAGATTTTGCCACTTCAGATAAGATCAGGAATCAGTTGAACAAAGCAGGAATAATTTTAAAGGATGAACGCAATGGAGAAATGAGTTGGGAAACACAATAATTATGGAACACATTTTACATTTATCCAAGGATAAAAAGTTTAAAAAAATTCTTGAACTGCAGGCGCCATTTGTTTTGCAGCCACGCAAAAAAGTTTACCTGCATTTATGTTCCTCAATAATAAGCCAGCAGCTTAGCACTAAAGTTGCCAAAGTTATATTCCAACGCTTCTTAAATTTGTTTGGAAAGAAGGAGCCAACTGCAAAAGAAATATTAGAAATACCTGTTGAGAAATTTCGGAGCATTGGTTTTTCCAATGCAAAAGCCGGTTACGTTCATAATGTTTGCAAATTTTTTGTTGAGAATAATCTTACTGATGCCCGGTTATATAAAATGAGTAATGAAGAAGTGGTTGATCTGCTTACGCAAATAAAAGGTGTTGGAAGATGGACAGTAGAGATGATATTGATGTTCACGCTTGGAAGAGAAGATGTGTTTGCTGTTGATGATCTTGGCATTCAACAGGCAATTACCAAACTATATAAGTTAGATGCGGCTGATAAAAAATTGATGAAAGAAAAAATGTTACAGATATCTTCTAAATGGTCTCCTTACAGAACGTATGCCTGCAGGTATTTGTGGGGATGGAAGGATAATACACCAATTAGCAATAAGCAATTGGCAAAATAATTTTCTTAAATTTATTTATGAAAGTTTTATTGGAAGTTGATGATAAAAAGGCTCCCTTTTTTATGGAGGTGCTGAAAAATTTTTCTTTCGTTAAGGCAACAAAAGTTAGCCCTCAAAAAGCTTTGCTCATAAAAGAGATCAGAGAAACTGTTGATAATGTAAACCTTTATAAGAGGGGCAAATTAAAAGCAAGACCTGCAAAAGAATTGTTAGATGAACTATAAGGTATTAACCATACCTCTTTTTGATAAGCAATTACTCATACAATCACTTCAACCTTATTGGAAAAGACTTCTTCATAAAGTAATTCATTATTTGAAATTCGATCTTCAATATGAAGCTTTATAGCATCTTTAGTCATTTCCAATGCTTCCTCTTTTGTTGAGCCTTCGGAATAACACCCCTGAAGTGCTGGACATATAGCAAGAAAATTATCCTCCTCATCTTTCTCAATAACAACTGTATAATTAAATACTTGCATTTTGAATATTTTTTGTTCTTAAAAGATAAGTCTAATTTATTTTCT
>JBKJSX010000016.1:0-10613 GCA_046594375.1 Chitinophagaceae bacterium | reverse complement strand
GCCGCTTAAATTATATATCCCAGGTTTTGGTGATGCAAAGCAGGCAAAAGAATACCAGGGACTGAAAGTAAAAGCAGATTCAATTGAACGAACTTTGATCTACAAACAACATTACATTGATAACATACAGCAGATATTAAAAGGAGAGGTGATAAAACAAGACACTACGCCATTGAAATTAAAACCATTAGAAAAAACTAATGACTGATCCACAAATACCGGGAAAAGGCAGAGCGCAATTATGGCAGTATGCAGGCATAGGAGGGCAGATATTTGTGAGTTTAGGCATTGGTGTTTTTGTTGGCTTAAAAGCAGATGAATGGTTGAAATTTAAATTTCCTTTGTTTGTTTGGATACTACCTTTGCTAATCTTAATTGCTATGATAGCAAAATTGATAAAATCCACTTCAAACAGAAAATGAATAAAGAAAACAGGAAAGCATTTCTTCCCATTGTTGTGTTGTTTTTTATTTTAAGCTTGGCTATACAAGTATTCAAAACTTTTTTAGATGGACATGGTTTGGATAGGGAATTTTTAAAATGGGCAAACCTATTTCTTTTTTTTATAAGCATCGGTGGTTTTTTATTACAGCGCAAAGGGCTGGAATCTCCTAACCCGCAGGCGTTTGTTCGTGGCATGTATGCATCAATGATGTTTAAAATGTTTATCTGCATTATTGTTGTGCTCATCTATGTTTTTTTATTCAGGAGTAAAATAAATAAGCCCGGAATATTTACAGCAATGGGTATGTATATCGTGTATACTGTTGTAGAAGTAACTGCATTAATGAAACTTGCCCGTACAAAAAGAAATGGCTAAAAAAGAATCACCGCTAACAGCACTCAATTCATTTTTACCGCAAGGTTCTTTTGAAGGAGTTGCCCATTATCTTCAACATCATAAAGTTCATCTTACTATTACTAAAGAGCGACAAAGTATTTTAGGAAATTACAGAAATAAAGTGGCAGATAAAAATCATCGCATCAGCGTTAACGGCAATCTTAATAAATATTCTTTCTTAATAACATTGCTGCATGAGCTGGCTCATCTACTTGCACATGAAAAATATGGTAACAGAATACTGGCGCATGGCATACAATGGAAAGAAGAATATGGTAAGATATTAGCGGAGTTCATTCCTAAAAAAATTTTCCCTTCAGGCATTGAAAATTTATTGATGCAGAGTTTACAAAACCCTGCAGCAACAACCTGCGCTGAACCACATTTAACACGGGCATTAAAATTATTTGACTCCAAAAAAGAACATTATTATTTTGTTGAAGAGTTACAGGAAGGAAGTACATTTAAAATAAAGAGTGGAGCGATTTTTAAAAAAGGGGAGAAGATAAGAAAGCGGTTTAAATGTGTTGAAATAACAACTAAAAAAGTTTATTTATTCAGCCCTGTGTATGAAGTTGAAAAAGTTGGATAACCTTTTTCCGAAAAGAAAAGAGAAAAATAAGTTAGCGCAGCACAAAGAAATTTTACGAACTCTGCGTAACCTCTTTATCTTTTGTTCTCTGCTGTAATGTCACTGATTTAACTAAAAAAATATATCTTTAAAGCCTAATTAAAATAATAATTTTTTTGAGCGAAGTAAAAAAATACAGTGAGGAAGAATTGGTTTTTGCACTGCAGCAACAGGATAAGCCTGCTTTCTCGTACCTGTACGATAATTATTCGGGGGCATTATTTGGGCTTGTATATAAAATGGTGAATGATAAAGAACTTGCAGAAGATATTTTGCAGGACGCCTTTGTTAAGATCTGGAATAATTTTGCCAACTACGACAGCGTGAAAGGCAGACTCTTTACATGGATGATAAATCTTACAAGAAACCTTACCATTGATACATTGCGAAGCAAAGGGTACAAAAAACAAAGTAAAATCCATAGCGATGAGAAATCCGTAAATAATTTCAGTGACACAACTCATACTGCTGAAAAGTTTGACGCAATGGGAATAAGAAAACAGTTAACCCTTCTTAAAAACGACCAAAAAGAAATTATTGATCTTGCCTATTTTGGTGGGTTTACTCAGGACGAGATTTCGAAGCAGTTAGGAGTTCCATTAGGAACAGTGAAGACGCGTATGCGTGCAGCTATTTTAGAATTAAGGAAAATATTACAAAATAAGTAATTGGAAATAAAACACATTATATCATCAGGCTTGCTGGAGCTATACATCACAGGTTTAACTTCTACCGAAGAAACGCTGGAGGTAGAGCGATGGGCTGTAGAGTATCCTGAAGTTAAGAATGAAATTGAAGAGTTGCAAAATGTGATGGAGATTTATGCAATTGCACAGGCAATATCGCCTGATGATCTTCTGAAAGAAAAGATACTTGCTAAAATAAAACCTTCAGGCGCAGTTAAAGAAAAAATATTTTCTCAAATTCAGTCTTCTCCTAATCATGTAAAGTTTTCATCAGAACCTGTTATTACATCATCTAAAATAAATACAGGCGCTAAGGTATATTCTATCCCTTCTTATTTTAAATGGGCTGTTGCTGCCAGCGTTATTTTATTGGTAGGAAGTTTGATATTGAATTATTCATTTTACAATAAATATCAAGACACTTCAAAAGATCTACTTGTAGCACAAAATGAATTGCAAAAGCAACAACAACTTGCTGAAGCAATGAACAAGGATATTAATGTGATGACGGATAAAAACGCTATGCCTGTTGTATTAAAAGGCACAGAAAAATCTCCTGAAGCACTTGCAAAAATATTCTGGATGAAAAATACAGGGGATGTATATGTGGATCCTACCAATCTGCCGCAAGCCTCTGCAGGTATGCAATACCAGGTATGGGCAATTGTTGATGGTAAGCCTGTTGATGCAGGAATGATCGCTACAGAAAAAGGGATTTACCATATCCAAAAAATGAAATCATTTGGTAAAGCTCAGGCGTTTGCAATCACATTGGAAACTACCGGTGGACATCCAGCTCCCAAGGGAGATATTATTGTAGTGGCAAAAATCTAATTTTTCTTTTACTTTATTGGGAAGCTCATCTAAAGGTTTTTTGAAATGGGTGCGCCGTATCAACTTTCTTATTATAGATAAATCCGAATATTTTTTCTTCTTATCTTTCTTTTTCATTGTAGGAATTCTTTCATAAGATTGACACGGATCTGATTGAACACAATCATCAAAAAAATTTTCGCCATCACGATTTATTTTTTTAATTCATAAAATTTTCTTCACTCTTTTTTACTCACTTAAAATTTTTTTCAAAAAAATAAATCCAATCTTTTTCATCCTCCGTAGGTGTATGCAGATAAATAAAAAATCTTAAATTAAAAATTTAAAAAAATGAAAAGTATCAAACACATAGGATTATTAATCCTAACAGCGTTCACAATGAATGCATCATTTGCACAAATGGAAAAGACAGTAATGGTTGGAGGAGCTGCAATGTATCCTTCAAAAAACATTGTACAAAATGCAGTTAACTCTAAAGACCACACTACATTGGTTGCTGCTGTAAAAGCTGCCGGCCTGGTTGAAACATTATCAAGCGCAGGACCATTTACAGTTTTTGCGCCAACTAACGCGGCATTTAACATGTTGCCAAAAGGAACTGTTGAAACACTTGTAAAACCTGAAAACAAAGCAACACTTACAGGCATCTTAACTTACCATGTAGTATCCGGAAAATTAAGCTCAAAAGATCTTATGAAGATGGTAAAAGATGGTAATGGTACTGCCCAATTAACAACTGTTGCAGGCGGTAAATTATTTGTTATGAGGAAAGGTGGCAAACTTTTTATAAAAGATGAAAAAGGTGGAGTTGCCCAAATCACAATCAAAGACGTAAATCAAAGCAATGGAGTAATCCATGTTGTTAATAAAGTCTTATTGCCTAAAGCATAAATTTTTTTTTGTTTTCGTGTTTAATTATTAATCCCGCAATTGCGGGATTTTTTTTATATATAATAAATTAAAGATCTTCATCACCGTTTTAGGAATGATGAAGATCTTTCCATTATTCAGTTTAATTAATTTGGTAGCTGAACAGTTTTTGTTCCGGCATTGTTCCATCCGTTAAACACTCCGTTATTATCTCCATCACCGCCCTGTGAAATTCTTTATTATTTTGTATGCAGTTTTTTCAATAAAAACTTTTACTCACAGCACGAAAATTCCGCTTAGGGTCAGCCTTCAAAAATGGTCTTATTAACCATAGCTATTGTTTAATCAGTTGGCCTCTTATCTCCCCACCGGGATATAATGCACTGTGTATGTTCACATATTGAAGACCAGCCCTGAGATCAGCTTCCTCAGAAGCACTTAAAACCCTGCTTGTATAAACAATTGGAGATACAGTAACATTGGTGAAGCCAAAAAGTACAGGGCCTGCAATAGATGCATCGCCTTTATGAATATGTGCTGCCGAAGCTGTTCCTGTTAAACCGGAATAAGTAGTAGTAACAGTAATTATTTTTGTATCTGTATTAAACACAAGGGTTGAAGAACCGGTTGCAGGTGAGGCATTAGGTGTTGGCCTTTCATTAGCCCCGCTTAATGTAGCTTTAAAAGCAGGATCTACTGCAACATTTACAAGAGTTGATGTAGTTACAGCGCCGGTATTGTCAGTGGCTTTTGCAGTAATTACATACTTGCCTTCTGCAACATTCGTCCATGTAAATGAATAAGGTGAAGTTGTAGCCGTTCCTAAAAAAGTAGCGCCATTATAAAAATCTACTTTGCTTACTGAACCGTCAGCATCACTTGCAGAAGCTGTAAAGGTTATTGATTCTGTGCTGGCAAACCTTGAATTGTCAGTGGGTACACTTATGCTTACTATTGGGGAAACATTAGGAGTTACAACAGGATCTTTGGAGCAAGATATAATTCCTGAAAAGAGGATAGCAATTGCTATAAATTTAATTGTACGTAACATGATAATATGATTTAGGTTATAAATTTCAATAAATGGATCATTAATCTTAGTACGAAAGTAATTAAATAATGGTTGTTTTAAAAAGCAGGATTTTTTATGCTACTGCCTTATTCACAAGTTCAGCAGCCTGGCTCAAAAGAATTGCTGACTGAACTTTTAACCCGCTTTTATCAATTAATTCTTTAGCAACTTCTGCATTAGTGCCCTGCAAGCGAACAATAATAGGGATCTCAATATTGCCGATGGATTGATAGGCATCAATAACACCCTGCGCTACACGATCACACCGTACTATGCCTCCAAAAATATTTATTAGAATTGCTTTTACCTTCGGGTCTTTTAAAATTATTCTGAAACCTGCTTCAACAGTTTGTGCATTGGCAGTACCACCTACATCAAGAAAGTTGGCAGGCTCGCCACCGCTGAGCTTTATCATATCCATGGTTGCCATTGCAAGCCCTGCACCATTAACCATGCAGCCTACATTTCCATCAAGCTTAACAAAATTCAAATTAAATTTAGCCGCTTCAACTTCTGTTGGGTCTTCCTCGGAAGTGTCTCTCATCGATTCAACATCAGGGTGGCGCATCAATGCATTATCATCTACATTCATCTTACAATCAACAGCAATTATTTTTTCATCACTTGTTTTAAACAAAGGATTTATTTCAACCATATTACAATCAAGACCTACATAGGCATTGTATAAATTGCCAACAAACTTTACGCAATTTTTAAATGCTTCTCCTGTCAGTCCTAAATTAAAAGCAATTTTTCTCGCCTGGAAACCCTGTACGCCTCCACCCGGATGTATCCATTCTTTAAAAATTTTATCCGGGGTATCATGCGCCACATCTTCAATATTCATTCCTCCTTCGGTACTGTACATAATAATGTTTCTTCCTTTTGTTCTGTCTAATAAAATGGATAGATAAAATTCTTTTACCGGATTTGGACCTTCATAATATACATCCTGCGCAACTAAAACTTTATTAACCACTTTGCCTGCAGGCCCGGTTTGAATGGTAACCAGCGTTCCTCCTAAAATATTTTGAGCAATAGTTTTTACAGCTTCAGCGTTTTTACCCACTGCAACACCACGTTGCTCTGTACCTGCAATCTTTCCTTTGCCTCTTCCGCCCGCATGTATTTGCGCTTTTACTACAGCAAACCTGCTTTCGTATTGCGAATGTATTTGCCTGTATGCATCTTCTGCCTGCAATGCACTGCTGCAAACAATCCCTTCCTGCACAGGAACATTAAATTTTTTTAATAATTCCTTCGCCTGGTATTCATGAAGATTCATCGTAATTATTTTGTAACGAAGATAAGTAAGTTTGTAGTTTATGGTTTGTAGTTTTTAGTTTAGTGAAAATATTATTTTGATCAATATGAATAAAAAAATTCTATTTTTTTTTACGCTTGTTCTGTTTTCATGTTCCCAGTCAAAAAAGATTATTGTTCCTGAACGAAATGATGCTGCTATCACCGGTACTGAATTCTATACAAAAGCAGTTGCTTTTCATTGGCATGAAAGAGATTCATTTGCTGTAAAAGAAATTCTTGCAGGCAACATTCCTTCCTTTTTAAAATATCTTGTTGCTGTTCAAACATCCATAAAAGATTTATCGGGTAAAAATATTAATGCTGTTTATTTTGTTACGCCGGATTATGTAAGCATTGGCTCAAATGAAGACTGGGCAAGAATACCGTTATCTCCAATGGCAGCGCAACAGATCGCAGACAGCTTTCATTGTTTTTTACCGACAAGAAAAATGGTAGATGATATTTATAAGGCGGCAACCGTAAAATTAGAACCGGTTCCCATGTATGCGTTTCGTGACAGCACCATTACAATGTACCAGCACCATCTTATAATTGAGGGACAACGAAAACTTAGCAAAGGATTAATTGCAGGCATTAAAAAAGATGTTGTTCTTTCCGGAAAAGTATTAAGAGATAAACCCAACCACGTAGCTATTTATGGATGGCATATGCTTGATGGAAAACCGATACAGCCATTATATACAGGGCACATAAACTGGTGGGTTGATTATAGTCATGGTATTCGTTTAGTCTATAGAACTATTTATGTAAACGGTAAAGCAATGGATTATATAGATGTTTTAAACGATCCGGTTTTTAAAAAACTTTTATGTGATGAAGAAGATTGTGATTTTTACCGCTATACTTATTAGATATGTTTTATTAATCCTAAAATCTTGCAATACAATAAATACTAGTGCAGACAGGCTTATCTTAGCGGCTTAATTTTTTTTTGAAGGGAAGCAGGTAATTTGCTGTATGATGTCATTCCTGAAACGTCAAACGACAAACGTGAGAGCCTCACGTTTCACAAAGCATCCGACATAAACAAGAATGGTAAGAGCATATAAATTTTTTAAAAAGATTAGTAAAGGGTTTCTCATCCTTTCCATTTTGTTCTTTTCTTTCCCAACCTTTGGCCAAGTGCCAAAAAGAATTTTGGAGGGGGCAAGAGACAGGGCGAAAGGCTTTACCGGTCAGTCATCACAACCCGGCGATACTACAATAGGGTTCAAACACCGTGATGATCTTGCAGACTCAATTACTATTTCATACAGGTATCTGGATTCGTTAAGAAGCATTCGACTTGATTCTTCTATCAATGATTTTAATAAGTTTTTTTCTGTACCGGCAAACTATGTTACGCTGGGGAATAACGGAAGCGCAGGGTACCCTGTACTTTTTACTCCCTGGTTAAAAGCCGGATGGGATGCCGGGTTTCACGCATATGATGTGTATAGGTTTACAATTGAGAATACAAAATTTTACAAAACAACAAAGCCTTTTTCACAGCTAAGTTATTTTCTTGCGTCAGGCAAGGAGCAATTCATAAATATTCTTCATACACAAAACATAAAGTCCAACTGGAACTTTGGTTTTGAATACCGGCTCATATCTGCCCCCGGAATTTTTCAGACACAAAATACCGGGCACAACAATTACAGGCTCTTCAGCAGTTACCAGGGAAAGAAAAAAAGATATGCTGTATGGTTTGTTTTAAATGGTAATAAAATTGCAGCATCAGAGAATGGAGGCATTCAAAAAGATAGTTTATTGTATGCACCCAATCGTGAAAGTCGTGTTTCAATACCGGTAGTACTTGGGGGTGATGTATCCACTTCTTTTAGTCCGTTCTCAACTAAAATCGCAACAGGAAGTACTTATAAAGAATTTACCTTTTTTCTCAGGCAGAGTTATGATATTGGCAAAAGAGATTCAATTATTATAAATGACAGTACTAAGGAATATTTATTTTATCCTAAATTTCGTTTTCAACATTCAATATCCTATACCACTTATACTTATCGTTTCCAGGATACGTTAAACAATATTGAGGCTGCTAAAGCTGATTCTGCAGTTTTTAAAAAGTGGTATGATACCTCGGTAAATGCAAAATTTGGATTGAATTTTTTTGTGCAGGACAAATGGAAAGTTCTCTCAAATGATTTTTCAATAAAACAATTTCCTCAAACAAAAAACACTGCACAATTTATTGAAGCTGGATTGCGCATTGATAATTTAAAAGGAATATTTGCAGGCGGCACAAAAAACTATTATAACGTAGCTGTGCATGGAGAATACCGAAATAAAACAAAAAATAAAAAATGGGATGCACAGTTATACGGCGAGTTTTACACTGTAGGTTTAAATTCCGGAGACTACTTTGCCAATGCCAGCCTCACAAGGTTTTTAAACCAAAAACTAGGTGATATTCAGATACGTTTTCAAAACATAAATCGTTCACCCTCATATATTTTCCAGGATCAATCATCTTTTAATTTTAGAAACAATTCTCTGTCTAAAAAAGAAAATATCACGGTGATTTCTGCCGCTGCTGACAATCCGAAATTTAAACTGTGGTTTAGAAATATTTCCATAACTAATTATGCCTACTTTAAAAATTATTATCAGACAGAACAATATTCTTCACTCATAAATATCACACAGATACAGGCTTCAAGAAAGACCCAGTTTAAATTATTGCGACATAAATTATTTCTCTACAGTGATTTTATTGTTCAACAAACAGGGGCAAATTCGCCGGTAAGAGTTCCTTTATTTTATACCAGACAGCGCCTTGCTTTTGAAGGTGTATTCTATAAAAATCTAAACCTAAGTACCGGCCTTGATGTAAATTATAACACGCCCTTCAAAGCCAATAATTATTCACCTGTTATGGGACAATTTTTTCCGCAAGATTCAACAACAATAAATAATCTTCCAAATGTTTCTTACTTTTTCAATTTCAGGATCAAGTCATTTACCGGGCTTGTAAAATTGGAGAACCTTAATACCGCAAACTTTGCTAAAGGCTTCAAATTTACCAATAATAATTTTGCTGCACCGCATTATCCTACGCCGGGATTGATTTTCAGGCTAGGAGTTAGATGGAACTTTGTAAATTAATATGTCTTTCCATTAAGAAGGTATGACACTTTTACTGACGAATATCATCTGTTAAAGAATCCTCTTACTTTGTTTAATTATAATATTCGTTATACTTTTGTGTAGCAATGAAAAAGATTTCAGTAGCCATACTCGCAATAATCTATCTCGGGATTTCCAGTGGCATAGCTATGAACGTTCGTTATTGCATGGGTAAAATTTCTTCTATTGATCTGATGCACAGCAATGATAAATGCGGTAAGTGCGGAATGAAGATGGGGAGTAGCGGTTGCTGCAAAGATGAATTCAAAATTATTAAGCTCAGCGATGCACATAAATTGATCAGCAATGATTTAACAATGTCAGCACCGATTGCAATTGTTGATAATTCTAAAAGTATTTTTGATATAAATATTTTTTCTTCTGAGTTAATTTCAGATTTTAATAATCATTCCCCGCCTGTAACTCACGGCATTTCCTTAAATATTTTATACTCCGTTTACAGAATTTAGAATTTATAAAGTTTTTGTACATCAATAGTATTAACTGTTGGTGCATTATGCTATGAGCATACTTTATTAATTATCAAAAAAAAATTTATAAAATGAAAACGCTAAATATTTATGCTGCACTATTGTTCAGCATCTTCGCTATTAATTTTTCTTTTGCGCAAAATGCCGTAAAAACTGAAACCATTAAAGTATGGGGCAATTGTGGAATGTGTAAAAACAATATAGAAAAAGCCGCTAAGGTTGGCGGCGCTGCAACCGCTAACTGGAACGAAGAATCAAAAATTCTAAATTTTAGCTATAATTCTTCTAACTCAAATGCTGAAAAAATACAAAAGTCAATTGCTGCCTCCGGTTATGATACTCGTGATATTAAAGCCAATAATAAAGCATACGATGGTTTAATGGACTGCTGTAAATATGAAAAGAATACTGCAATATCCAATTCTAAAACTGTTTGCAAAAATCCGGAAGCCTGTAAGGATAAAGCTTGCTACCAAAATGGTAAGTGTGATGTAAACCTTTGTAAAAATATGACTGAATGCAAAAGTACCTGTTGCAGTAAATCGTAATAAATTTTAAAAAACTTGTTGCCGCCATCATTTACCCGGTGGCTGCAATCAAGTTGGAATTGTTTTTTCTATAATAGTTCAAACTTATTTATTTATTTAAAAATTTAAATTATGAAAACAAATATTTTAATCACAATATTGATTGCCTTTTTGGTAACAGGCTTTATTGCCTGCAATAATTCAGAAAC
>JBKJSX010000157.1:0-7414 GCA_046594375.1 Chitinophagaceae bacterium | reverse complement strand
TATCCATAGCCGCAACCGTTTTTCCATCATCATTCTGGCGCATGTAAAATGCTTTTATCTGCTTCGGATAATCAGTGAGAATAACAGGCTTTTTAAAATGTTTTTCTACAAGATATCGTTCATGTTCGCTTTGCAGATCAACGCCCCACTCCTCGATCAAATATTGAAATTTCTTTTTCTTATTGTGATTTGAATCTTTTAAAATTTCAACAGCTTCGGTATAGGTCAATCGTTCAAAATTATTGTTGATTACAAAATCTAGTTTTTCTATCAATCCCATTTCGCTTCTTTCATTCTGGGGTTTTTGTTTTTCCTCTTCTGCCGAACGTTGAGATAAAAATTCAAGATCTTCTTTATTATTTTTTAAAGCATATGTAATGATATACTTGATGAATTCTTCTGCGAGGTTTGCATTGTCTTCAAGATCATAAAAAGCCATCTCGGGTTCTATCATCCAAAACTCTGCAAGGTGCCTTGCCGTGTTACTGTTTTCTGCCCGAAAAGTCGGACCAAACGTATAAATATCAGCAAGGGCCATCGCAGCAAGTTCACCTTCTAATTGCCCGCTTACAGTAAGATTAGTTGCTTTACCAAAAAAATCTTCTTTATAATTTATTGAGCCATCTTCATTTTTTGCAGGATTGGTCAGATCAAAATTGGTAACGTGAAACATTTCTCCTGCACCTTCAGCATCGGATGCCGTAATGATCGGCGTATGCAGGTAAACAAATCCTTTATCATTAAAAAAATTATGTACAGCAAAAGCCAACGTATGCCGAACTCTGAACACAGCTGCAAATGTGTTTGTTCTAAAACGCAGGTGTGCATTCTCTCTTAAAAATTCAAGACTGTGTTTCTTTGGCTGTAAAGCAAATTTTTCAGCATCACTGTCTCCCAATATTTCAATTGAAGTCGCTTTTAATTCTATTTTTTGTCCCTTGCCTAAAGATGGAACAATCTCTCCGGTCACCTTTAATGCAGCGCCTGTTGTTATTCTCTTCAAAACAGTATCGTCAAACTTTCCAAGCTCTGCCATCACCTGCAAATTATTAATAGTGCTTCCATCATTTACGGCAATAAACTGGTTATTTCTAAATGTGCGCACCCAACCCATAACTGTAGCTTCATAGTTAGTACTCTCATTCGCCAGCAGATCTTTTATCCTTGTTCTTTTATTAAACATATATCCATTTTGGTGGGCAAAGATACAAGACGATACTTAGGCTGAGAAATGGGTTTGCGACAAAATATTTTCATTGTTTATAAAATTACCTTATCATTGCACTGGAATAAACTGACAGGTTCTCCTTTTCTCTAAGCTTTTCAGTAGAATTAATAAAATCCATTCCATATAAATCAGCAAAATTTATAGTTCACACTTTAAGATCGTTTTTGAGTTTTAATCTACAAGTATTTTATGTACGACATTTCACAATTGAACGACCTGCTCGTTCCTGAGTTGCAGGATATAGCAATAGAACAAAATATTTCCAAC
Source organism: Chitinophagaceae bacterium (assembly GCA_046594375.1). Classification (GTDB taxonomy): domain Bacteria; phylum Bacteroidota; class Bacteroidia; order Chitinophagales; family Chitinophagaceae; genus Ginsengibacter. The sequence goes on along the minus strand of JBKJSX010000157.1, from coordinate 5,919 downwards.
GCAAAAAAATTAGATAAGCAGGAACTGATTTCACAGATCCTGAATAAACAAAGCACAATGAATAATGGTACTGAGGGCGAAAAGCCCAAAAGAAAAAGAATTATTAAACCTTTAGAGCAGCCAAAAGAAGAGGTTACACATGCAGAAGACGAAAAAGTAAAACATGAGCCAAAGGTTAAAAAACATGAAACTGTAGTTGCTGAAAAAAGAAAGCATTTTAAAAAGGAAAAAGAGGAAGAGACAAATGAAGATGATCAACCTACAGAAAATCAGGATGATGATATTTCTCTTGATAGCCCGATGTCAATTGCGCCTGCACTGGTAAGTTTATTAAACGATGATATACCTCAAAGTGGCGAAAATCAAAACGGAGGAACTTCTGCACAACAAAGAACTTTTCCGCAGCGTCGTGAGCCTGCATTTAATATTGAATTTGACGGTATTATTTTAGGCGAAGGTGTTTTAGAAATGATGCCCGATGGATATGGATTTTTAAGAAGCAGTGATTATAATTATTTATCATCCCCGGATGATATTTATGTATCTCCTTCACAAATAAAATTGTTTGGTTTAAAAACAGGAGATACAGTTTATGGATCTGTTCGTCCTCCCAAAGAAGGTGAAAAATATTTTGCTTTATTAAAAGTTGAAACGATCAATGGTAAAGGTCCGGAAGAAGTTCGCGACCGTGTGCCGTTTGATTACCTTACCCCATTGTTTCCTTTTGAAAAATTGAATTTATTTACAGAATCCAATAATCTTTCAACAAGAATTATGGACCTGTTTACACCGATTGGTAAAGGCCAGCGTGGATTAATTGTTGCCCAGCCAAAAACGGGTAAAACAATGTTGCTGAAAGAAATTGCAAATGCAATTGCAGCTAATCATCCCGAGATATATTTAATTATTGTTCTGGTTGATGAAAGACCCGAAGAGGTTACAGATATGGAACGCAGTGTAAGAGCCGAAGTGATTGCATCAACTTTTGATGAGCCTGCAGATAAGCACGTAAAAGTTAGTACCATGGCGTTGCAAAAAGCAAAACGCCTTGTTGAGTGTGGGCATGATGTTGTGATATTATTGGATAGTATTACGCGTTTGGCCAGAGCTCATAATACTGTTGCACCAGCAAGTGGTAAGGTTTTATCGGGCGGTGTTGAAGCAAATGCAATGCAAAAACCAAAACAGTTTTTTGGTGCTGCAAGAAAAATAGAATTCGGGGGTTCGCTAACAATAATTGCTACGGCCTTGGTTGATACCGGAAGTAAAATGGATGAGGTGATCTTTGAAGAATTTAAAGGAACTGGTAACATGGAATTACAATTAGACAGACGTTTATCTAACCGCAGGATTTTCCCTGCAATTGATATTGTTGCATCTTCTACAAGGCGTGATGATCTCTTGTTAGATAAAGATGTGCTTAAGCGCATGTGGGTATTACGTAATCACATGGCAGACATGAATCCCGAAGAAGCTATCAATACATTGATGAAAAATATGAGGGGCACAAAGGATAATATGGAATTTCTAACCTCGATGAATGGATAATTACGTGTATTAAAAAATTAATAATAACCACTGTGTAAAACGGTGGTTTTTTTATTTACAGATAGTATTATTTAATTTGCTTACAATGGCAATAGAAAAAGTAAACATAGAAAAATTTTTAGAATTGGCATCGCAATATCCTGTCATTGATGTTCGTAGTCCGGGCGAATTTAATCATGCCCAAATACCAGGCGCCCATTCATTACCATTATTTATTGATGAAGAAAGAAAAATAGTTGGCACAGTCTACAAACAACAAACAAGAGAAGCAGCAATTAAGATTGGTCTTAATTTTTTTGGAGTAAAGATGAAGCAGATGGTGGAGGATGTTGAAGGCATAGTAGCCGCTTACAAGTTACGGCAACCGGCAACTGTTCTCATTCATTGCTGGCGTGGAGGTATGCGTAGCGGCGCAGTGGCATGGCTGCTGGATATGTATGGATTTAAGGTGTATACATTACAAGGGGGGTATAAGTCATTTAGAAAATGGACCTTAGAGCAATTTGATAAGAAGTATGAATTAAAAATATTAGGAGGATATACAGGGTCAGGAAAAACTTTGATGCTTAAGGAGTTACCAAAAAATGGCAGCAGTGTTATCGATCTCGAGGGGCTTGCAAATCATAAGGGTTCAGCATTTGGTGCCATAGGTGAAAAAGATCAACCCAGCCAGGAGATGTTTGAAAACCTGTTAGCATTGCAATTACATGCTAACAATAAAAAGGAAAAAAACTCCCGAAGAATTTGGCTCGAAGACGAAAGCCAACGGATCGGAAGGTTGATCATCCCAAACTCTTTTTGGGAGAATATGAGAGAAAGTCCGGTTTATTTTTTGGATATCCCTTTTAAAGAAAGATTAGATTTTTTGGTAAGCACTTACGGAAATTTTGAAAAAGAAAAATTAGAAGAAGCGATCGGGCGTATCAAAAAAAGGCTGGGAGGGCTTGAAGCCAAAAATGCAATAAGTTTTTTATCGGAAAATAATACCCGGGAATGCTTTAGGATATTGCTACACTATTACGATAAGCTTTACAGCAAAGGACTAATTAACAGAAAAAATTATGAGTCGTTATTAAATATTATTCCATGCCTGGGCGTTCATAGTTCAGTTAACATAGATAAACTTTCGCTTCAAACAGTATGAGGAACTTTTTAATTTTTTTATTACTGCCCATTAAACTTTTTTCACAGGATGTAGAAGGAGTGTGGACAGGTACGATATACAATGACACAACGCATAAATACATTCCTTATGAAATTGCAATAAGTAAAAGCAAAGGAAAGCTAAGCGGTTTTTCACACACAATATTTATTGGAGAAAATAACAGGAATGAAATAGGTGTAAAATCATTAAAAATTAAAAAGAAGGGAGATAAAATATTGATAGAGGACGATGAGCTGATCTATAACAATTATGCAGAGCCCGCACCCAAAGGTATTAAACAATACAGCGTACTAAATGTTATGCAGGGTGATTCAGGTCTTTTGCTGGTCGGCGTTTTTAATACGAACAGAACAAAAGAGTACGCATCATTAACCGGAATAATTCATCTTCAGAAAAAAAATAAAATATCCGAAAATAAAATAATTCCAAAACTGGATGAGATGAATCTGGCGGGTTCATTATCATTTATTCAAAATAAGCCGAAAGAAGAACTGGCAATGGTGCCTCCAGTCATAAAGAATATTCAGCCTCCTCAACCAAAAGAAAAAGAAGGAGATGTTGCAATAATATTACCTAACACAAAAAAAGAATTTCTACGGGGAAAAGATGATGATAGAGATAAACCATCTTCACTGATTATGTTTAAGGAGGATACAGTTGAATACAAAGCCGATGTTATTACATCAAAAGATATTGGGATAGTTGAAAAACCAAAAAAGGAAGACAAAATAGCTGTTGCAATAAAAAACCAACCGGTTATTAAGCCGAAGAAAGAAGTTGTTGTTAGCCCTGCAATAGACACAAAAAAAATACAATCTCAATCTCGTTTAAAACCGATAACAACCGATAACATACCAATCAATAAAAAGCCGCAATCAATTCCACTACTCAATATCCAAGTGCCTGTTAACACACAGGTAGTAACCAAAAAACAGGATGATAATTCTTTATCTAAAAACAAAGTAAACAATCTTCCCATCGATCCTTCTAAACAGCCGATCGGGAAATCCGTGTTAACGTCGGCGCCATCAATTTCTATAACAGAATTAGCAAAGCGAAAAATTGAAACCATCAGAACCGTAAATTTTAAATCGGATAGCCTTTTACTAACGCTGTATGATAATGGCGAAGTTGATGGGGATACGGTAAGCGTCTTACTTAATGGAAAAAATATCATGCCCCGGCAAGGGCTGAGTACAAAACCAATAAGTAAAACAATTTATATTACCCCTGATCTTGGTGATTCATTACAACTGATAATGTACGCAGAAAATCTTGGCAGCATTCCACCTAACACCGGCTTACTTATTATTCATGATGGAGAAGATATTTACCAAATAAGATTTGCCGGCGATCTGCAAAAAAATTCTGCAATTATTTTACACAGAAAAAAGAATTAAAATTCTTTACTCATCTTTGGTAAATGATAACTATTGAACCAAAGAAGAATGATGCAATAAAACTCACCCAATATTCTCATGGCGCCGGTTGCGGCTGTAAGATCGCACCATCTGTGTTAGACGAAATTTTAAAAAGTAATCTGACTTTACCGGATAATAAAAATCTTTTAGTTGGCAACAGCAGTAAAGATGATGCCGCAGTGTATGATCTTGAAAATGGAATGGCCTTAATATCTACCACCGATTTTTTTATGCCAATCGTTGATGATCCCTTTGAGTTTGGCCGCATTGCAAGTGCCAACGCAATAAGCGATGTGTATGCAATGGGTGGCAAACCAATTTTAGCCATTGCAATTTTAGGCTGGCCGGTAAATGTTTTGCCACCTTCAATTGCGCAAAGGGTAATTGAAGGAAGCAGGAGTATTTGTAAAGAAGCCGGCATCACATTGGCGGGTGGGCATAGCATTGATTCTCCTGAACCCATTTTTGGTTTAGCAGTTAGCGGTCTGGTTAAAATTGAAAATTTAAAACAAAATGATCTTGCCAAAGAAGGTGATCTTATTTTTTTAACAAAGCCATTGGGCGTTGGTATTTTAACTACTGCAGAAAAAAAGGGAATATTAAAAGAAGAACATAAAGGCATTGCAGCAAAACAAATGATGCAATTAAATATAGCAGGAGAAAAATTGGGAGGAGTTAAAGGTGTTAATGCAATGACGGATGTTACAGGTTTTGGTTTGTTAGGACACTTAGTTGAAATGGCTGACGGTAGTGGCTTAAGCGCCTATATTGATTTTGAAAATGTTCCATTGATAATTGATGATATCAAAAACTATGTTCACCAAAAATCTGTTCCGGGAGGTACTAAAAGAAACTGGGATAGCTATGGTGATAAGATTGGAAACATTAGTGAATATCAAAAAGCAATTCTTGCTGATCCGCAAACAAGCGGCGGCTTATTAATCTCAGTAGCAGAAGGCAGTGTTGAAAAAGTAAAGCAAATATTACTTGACCAAGGCATAGAACTTATTAAACCAATTGGCAGTTTTATAAAACAGGGAGATATAATTATAGAAATAAAAGCACCCTAAAATGTCGATCTATAATAAAACCGAAATTATTGATGGGCTTGATAAAAATGTAAATGCTTTTAATCAATTTATTCTATCATTAAATAAAGACCAATTTGAAAATACTAATGATGGGAAATGGTCCGCCGGACAAAATCTCCATCATCTTATTTTAGCAATAAAGCCCTTGCAACCGGCATTCAGCCTTCCCTGGTTTATCCTCAAAACATTTTTTGGAAAAGAAAACCGTTCCTCAAAATCTTATGCAGTGTTAGCGGAGAAATATAAATCAAAATTAGCAGCAGGCGGAAAAGCATCCAGCCGCTTTATTCCTACAATAGTTTTGTATAATAAAAAAGATATTCTCGTGAAAAAATATAACAGGCAAAAAGACAAGCTCATAAAAAAAATTAAAAACCAAAGCGAAGACAAATTGGAAAATTGTATTTTGCCCCACCCCCTGTTGGGAAAGATCACATTACGGGAGATGTTATTTTTTACAATTTATCATAATGAACATCATTTACAAATTGTGACACACAGAAAAAATTTGCAATAAAAAAATAATGAATATTTCCTTTAGTGATATAATCGGGAGCATTGGTGTTTCTATTTTGCTTCTCGCATTTGTATTAAACCTGTTGAATAAAATTTCCAGAGAAAATATTATTTATATTCTTATGAATCTAGTTGGTGCTGCTTTAGCCTGCTTTGCATCTTACCTCATTCACTATAT
>JBKJSX010000211.1:0-7776 GCA_046594375.1 Chitinophagaceae bacterium | reverse complement strand
TTAATAAACATCGCATGGCCCAGTTACACATATTATTTTCATCAGGCATATTCAGGTTTTGCCACATACTTTTAGGGACTACGCCAAACATAGCGCCGCCATCCAGTTTAAAATATCCTGTATTAATCGTGTACAACTTCATGTTTCATCTTTTTTTGAGCCTGTATGGTATATACCAGCAATAGCAATCCAATTATAAAAAACACCATTAGTGCCAATACCGAAGTTCTTTGCGAACCTCCTGTCAATTCTGTAATGAACCCAAAACTAAACATGCCTATTACAATGGCAATCTTTTCTGTTACGTCAAAAAAACTAAAGAACGAAGTAGTGTCTTTAGTTTCAGGCATCAGTTTAGCATAGGTAGATCTGCTAAGCGATTGAATGCCTCCCATAACAAAACCAACTAAAGAGGCGAGTCCATAGAATTCGTAGATACCGCCTTTAGGTATCAGGTACCCAGCAATACATATCCCGATCCAAATAATCACTGTAATAATCAAAGCCTGCATGTTACCAATTTTAGCAGACAGACGGGATACCAGTATTGCTCCTGGTATTGCTATCAATTGTATTATGAGTATTGCTATAATAAGGTTGGTAACGGGAATTTCCAATTCACTTTTGCCATATAACGTTGCAGCAAGCATAACTGTTTGTACGCCCATGTTATAAAAAAAGAATGCAAAAAGGTAACGTTTTATAACAGTAAGGTGTTTTATCTGGTTCCAAACTTTTCGCAATTCAATAAAGCCATTTGCAAAAAGGTTGTGTTCGGGTCTGTTGGGGGATGGTGTGCTTTTTGGAAGCCTATATAATGAAAATTGACCAAACCCAAACCACCAGATACCAACCAGTAAAAAGGAAATTTGTAAAGCAGTTGTTGCATCCGGAATACCAAACCATTCTTTTTTAAACAACAATACAAAGCAGAAGATCTGTAGGATCACGCTACCGATATAACCCATCGAGAAGCCTTTTGCACTTACTCTGTCGCGGTCTTCTTCCGCTGCTATTTCAGGTAAATAAGAATTATAAAACACAAGGCTCGACCAAAAGCCTACGCATGCAAGAATGAGAAGTACTATACCTAATGTAAGGTTAGATCCATTAAAAAAATAAAGCCCGCTGCAGGCTGCACTTCCAAGGGTACAAAAGAAGCGAAGAAAGTTTTTCTTATTGCCTTTGTAATCTGCAATAGAAGAAAGAATAGGAGACATGATAGCTACAATAAGGAATGCAAAAGCCAACGCATAATTGTACAAAGCAGTATTTACAAAGCTTCTTCCAAGAAATACCACTTCATTGTTAGTTCCGTTTTTTGTTACCTCTTCATAGTACGAGGGAAACATGGTAGAAGTAATAACCAGGTTATATACGCTGTTAGCCCAATCGTACATAGCCCAACTCATTATAACTTTTTTAGAGGCAGTTTGCATCGTTAATAAATAAGAATTGAAAATACCGAAAAAACTATCACTGAATAATTATAACCAGCGAACCGGTAAATCATTTTGCATCCGGCGATGCCTGGTAATTGCCTGCGTTCTCTAAACTCCGGGCAACTGTATCATCATTTATAACGCCAAGATTTTTTAGTTCTTTAAAATCACTATCAATAAGGCTGGATGTTAATTGTCGTTCCGGAAAAAATTTACGCAACTCGGTTGCCATATTAAAAAAGTAATATAAAATATTGGGATCAGCCTCTTTTTCAAAAAAGAAAGAAATTTTTACAGGATCAGTTGGTTTTTCTGCAGAGATCTGTGCCGCACTTGCGCCCCCTTCAGGAAAATACCCGTATCCTTTAAAAAATCCTGCAACATGAGCTGCATCTAATTCTGTAACGCCATTGCCTTTCCAGTAAAGTGTGTGCTTGTCTAACTTAAAGGGAATTCCTGTTTTGCCGTCTGTTGATATGACCGACATAAGAGATTTAAAAAAGCCCATAGAATGTAGTTTTTGGGTGAAGAAATTGATTACCGATTATTTTGCATCATCAGTCAGCTTAGTTTCAGGATTGCTTTGGATGGGTGAAGGCTTTGCATTTCCTAAATCTTTAATGTCATCAAAATGTTCATCAGCAAGAATTAGATGTAAGGTTTTATTGGGATAAATTTTAGCTGCCATATCGTTGCCGATTGATAAAAATGCCGTTTCAACTTCCTGTGTTATTTTACTCTTATCAACAATAAACCTCATCTTCATTTCACCCGAATTTTTGTCTGCCGCTATTTGCACATCCATATCAGTGTCACCAAACATGCCAATGTTAGTAAAATAAGTTCCTGCTTTTTTTGCATCATCTTCTGTTACACCATCACCTTTATAATAAATGTGGTGTTTATCATTTACTGTAAATTTCTTGCCATTGGGCTTACCGATGAGTTGGTAGCCATAATAAATCAAGGCGCCTATACCGATAATAAATCCAATGATCCTGATTGCTTTCATAATTGTTTGTTTTGGTTTGTGAAGTATAAAATTTATTTAAAAAATCATTCTACGATTTTAGCCAGCCTGAATATATCAAAACCAGTAATGCTATACCAACAATTATCCTGTAAACTCCCCAAACCCTAAAGCCATGCTTTTTTAAAAATGAGATAAAGAATTTGATAGCTAACAATGCTACAACAAAAGCAACAACATTCCCAATGGTTAACAGTTTTATTTCTTCTGAAGAAAAAGAGCCATGTTCTTTTATGTGCTTATATATTTTATATCCTGTGGCAGCAAGCATTGTGGGTACAGCTAAAAAAAATGAAAATTCTGCTGCGGCACTTCGTGTAAGTTTTTGCTGCATTCCTCCAATTATAGAAGCAGCGCTGCGGCTAACACCGGGGATCATTGCAATACATTGCCAAATGCCGATAACAAATCCTCTTGTATATGAAACCTGTTTTTCATCACGGATAACAGGATGTTTAAAAGCTTTATCAATAAACACAAGAACAATACCTCCCAGCAACATAGTTATTGCAACAGTTAATGCACTATCCAGTAAGGCATCAATTTTTTTAGAAAGTAAGAAGCCAATTATCAGCGCTGGCAAAACGGCAACGGCAAGTTTTACATAAAACTGCCAGCGTGAAAAATCAAAGAATTTTTTCCAATATAAAACAACCACGGCAAGAATGGCACCTAATTGTATGGCTACGGTAAACACTTTTAAAAAATCATCCTCTGCAAGATGTAATAATTTTTCAGCGATGATCATGTGGCCGGTAGAAGAGATGGGAATGAACTCAGTTATGCCTTCTACAATTGCGATGATGATGGATTCGGTTACTGTCATGTGTAGGGTCTAGTATGCAACATAAAAAAAGGCGATGAATAAAACATCGCCTCGTAAACTTATTTTTTAAAAAATTATTTCGGTTTCTTCATTATAGCAAATATCTCAAGAATAAGTCCGGTAATAATTAATATAGGCGCAATGGTTATACGGGTTGTGCTATAAACATCTTTATCCTGGAAAACATCGGGGTTACTGCTTTTGCCTCCAGCCATTAAAAAAAATCCGATAGCCATAACCACAAGTCCGATAAGCATCCACTTGTAATTATCTTTTGTAAATAAAGTATTGCTTACAGTTTCTTTTGTATGTGTTGTAGTTGTTGTTTTTTTCTGCGTAGTCATTTTTAATTATTAGTATAAAGATAATAGATCAGTAAAGATCATCTAATTTCATTTTTAAATATTTTAATACCGAGCGATGCGTGCTGAACAAAGAGATCAATAAACCTAGCACGATCATCAATAAAAATAATAAAAGCATATTGCTCGTGTCGTGCAGTACTTTAAAATATGGGACAAATTTTTCAGCCAGCGCAACAAATCCAACCATGAGCACAATGGCAACACCGGCAGCTATCAGTCCATTTATTATGGCACGCAGGTTTAAAGGCTTTGCAATAAATCCTCTTGTTGCACCCACCATTTGCATTGTTTTTATAAGAAACCTGTTACTGTACATTGCCAGCCGTATCGTGTTATCTATGGATACGATAACAAGTATCGAAAGTATGATGGCAATAATGAGAATCCAGATCGCCGCAGTCTTTACATATTTGCTTACAGATGTCACTGTGTCCGTGGGATATTGAAATTCTGAAATAACATTATGATAATTCGTGGTGAGATGACTGCCAAGGTTGGCAAGGCTATCCTGTTGCATGTAATCAGCCTTTACAAAAAAATCTATGCTCTCGGGCAGTGGATTGTTATCTAAAAATTTTTTCCAGGTAGTATCATTTTGTGTATTCCATTTTTCAACAGCCTTTTCTTTGGTAACATACTCCACATCCTTTGCATAGGGTAATGATGTGATGTAATTTTTTACTGAATCGATTTGTTTTTTATTGGCTGCTCTTTCTATCCATGCATGCACCTGGATATTCTCTTTAAAATACTCACCGGTTTTACGGATATTCATAAATATCCAGCCAACAATGCCAAATAAAAATAGTACCAGGGCTACACCTATTATTGCATATATGTATGATGGTTTCCCCTTCTTCGCAGATGCCTTTCCAAATTGAGCCATATTAGTTTCCGGTTATTGTTTTTAAAGATGCCCGCAAAAATAATTGTTTTTAAAGAGGTTTAGTATTTTTGTCCCGAAGTTTCGGGACCGTAAGGCTAATATATTTTAGTTAGACTGGTGATTGGAATTTCAGTAGAATGAATAACATTTCTTTCACAAAAACTTTTTGGTAACCGGCATTTGTCTTTCACAGTCCTGAAACTTCGGGATTGTGTCACTCACTTGTACCGCATTCCGTTATGGAACATTATGGAATATAATTTTAGAAAAATAGAAAAAGACTGGCAGCAAAAATGGAAGGAAACAAATGCCTATAAAATAAGTAACGATTCCGCAAAGCCTAAATGTTATGTGCTGGATATGTTTCCTTATCCAAGCGGTACGGGCCTGCACGTTGGGCATCCACTTGGTTATATTGCAAGTGATATTTATGCAAGATTTAAAAGGCTAAAAGGCTTTAATGTTCTGCATCCAATGGGTTACGACAGTTTTGGTTTGCCTGCAGAACAGTATGCTTTGGAAACAGGGCAGCATCCCGCTGTTACAACAGAGAATAATATAAATACATTTAGAAAGCAATTAGATAATATTGGTTTTTGTTACGACTGGAGCCGCGAAGTACGCACCAGCGATCCCAAATATTACAAATGGACGCAATGGATTTTTCTTAAAATATTCAATAGCTGGTTTGACCGCGGTACACAAAAGGCAGAGACTTTAGGGCGTCTGATAAAAATTTTTGAAGAAGAAGGAAATAAAGATCATGAATTTCCATATACAAAATACCTGCTGCCAAACGGAGAAAGAAAATTTGATCATGAAGAATGGAAAGGTTTTAATGAGCAATTGCAAATGGAAATCCTTATGCAATACAGGCTCGCTTACCTTGCTCATACAGATGTAAATTGGTGTGAGGCTTTAGGAACAGTACTGGCTAATGACGAAGTGATCAACGGCGTTAGTTATCGAGGAGGATATCCTGTTGTAAAGAAAAAAATGCAACAATGGAATCTTCGCATTACGGAATATGCCCAGCGGTTATTAAAAGGACTTGAGGAAATAGACTTCAGTGCATCGATGAAAGAAATTCAACGTAACTGGATCGGCAAAAGTTACGGAGCTGAAATGGATTTTGAAATAAAGAGTGAGAAAAATATAGTTCCATCAATGAAAGTTTTTACAACACGCCCGGATACTATTTTTGGGGTGGACTTTATGGTGGTAGCGCCGGAACATGAAATGGTAAAAGACATTAACAGCAACAGTCAAAAGACTGAAGTAGAAAAATATCTGGAATACGTGCAAAGCCGCTCTGAGGTTGAGCGAATGGCAGAAGTGAAAAAAATTACCGGTTGTTTTACGGGAGCTTATGCAATAAATCCATTGAATGAAAAACAAATTCCGATCTGGATCTCAGAATATGTTTTGATAGGATATGGCACAGGAGCTATCATGGGTGTGCCTTCCGGTGATGAGCGTGATCATAATTTTGCAAAACATTTTAATATTCCTGTTACCAATATTATAGGTGATTATTATAATGGCGAAGAAGCCAATCCTACCAAGGATGCTGTTTTACAAAACAGCGATTTTTTAGATGGTATGATAATGCGTGATGCAATTGAGGTAGTGATTGATAAAATAGAGAAGATGGGTGTTGGCAAACGCAAAGTGAATTATAAAATGCGTGATGCCGGATGGAGCCGTCAGCGATATTGGGGCGAACCTTTTCCAATCATATTCCGTGATGGCATTCCTTATGCAATGGATGAAAAAAACCTGCCTCTTGAATTACCTTCCTCCAATGATTTTACTCCGGCAGAAAATGGTGAAGGACCACTGGCAAAAGTAAAAGAGTGGGTGGATATTGATGAACATCAGAAAAGGGATACGAACACCATGCCTACACATGCAGGAGCTGCCTGGTATTTTCTGCGCTTTGCTGATCCTCATAATGATAAAACTTTTGCCGATAAAAGTGCATTGGATTATTGGGAACAGGTAGATATTTATATAGGAGGTGCAGAACATGCAGTAGCGCATTTATTATATGCCCGACTTTGGGTAAAGGTTCTCCATGATTTAGGTTTTCTATCTTTTGACGAGCCGTTTAAAAAATTGATCAACCAGGGAAAGATCACCGGTGAATCACGTTTTGTTTATCGTATCCGCAACACCAATCAATTCGTTTCGCATGGGTTAAAGGATCAACACGAAACAGATTCTTTACATGTTGATGTTAATATTGTTGACGGGGTGGTATTAGACAGAGAAGCATTTAAAAAATGGAAGCCTGATTTTGCCGATGCCGAATTTATTCTTGAAATGGATAAATATATCTGTGGTACAGCCATTGAAAAAATGAGCAAATCTTATTTCAATGTAATTAATCCTGATGCTATTGTAGAGCAATACGGTGCAGATACTTTCCGCATGTATGAAATGTTTTTAGGTCCTGTAGAGCAAAGCAAGCCATGGGATACAAAAGGCATTGAAGGCGTTCATCGTTTTTTAAAAAAATTATGGCGGTTGTTTTATGATGATATAAAAGGAAAAATTTGGAATGAAGAAAAAGCAACCGATGCTGAATTAAAAGTGCTGCATAAAACCATTAAAAAGATTGAGGAAGATACAGAGCGTTTTTCTTACAACACAGCAGTGAGCGCTTTTATGGTTTGTGTAAACGAACTCCATGATCTTAAATGCAATAAAAAAGAAATACTCCAACAGTTGCTCATTTTGCTAACGCCTTATGCGCCGCATGTTTGCGAAGAACTTTGGAGCCAGTTAGGAAATGAGAGAAGTATTTTAGATGCAGCTTTTCCAACATTCGATCCCAAATATTTAGTGGAGTCTTCAAAAGAATATCCCATTTCTATCAATGGCAAAATGCGCACAACTATAAACATCAGCCTTGATGCAACGCAGGATGATGTGCAAAAAATTGTAATGGAAAATGAAGTGATTAAAAAATGGGTTGAAGACAAGCCAATTAAAAAACTGATCTACGTAAAAAATAAAATGGTGAATGTGGTTATATAACCTACTATATTATTTTGTTCCCTTCTCCACTTATGGAGAGGGGTTAGGGATGAGGGAATCAGCGGATGGCAACAAAATAAAATAGTGTCATGTTGATACAAATAAGAATGTTGTAAGCCCACCACCATTTAATAGAAAAATTATTTCTGCGCAATAAAACATAAAAAAGCCCAGACATAATTACT
>JBKJSX010000117.1:0-9594 GCA_046594375.1 Chitinophagaceae bacterium | reverse complement strand
TGTGGATTTTCTACCGTACTTTTTAATTCAGGATGGTATTGAACACCAATAAAAAAAGGATGCACAGGCAATTCAATAATTTCTACCAATCCGGTTTCAGGATTTATTCCGCTGGCGATCATTCCTGCATTTTCATAACTGCTTAAATAAGCATTATTAAATTCCCAGCGATGACGGTGCCTTTCACTTATCTCTTTTGTACCATATATCTGGAATGCCAATGAATTTTCTTTTATCACACATGGGAAAGAACCCAATCGCATTGTACCCCCCTTCATCGTTATCTTCTTCTGTTCTTCCATCATATCAATAACAGGATTAGGAGTATCCGGCTGCATCTCTGTGGAATTTGCATCCTTTATTTGTAAAACATTTCTTGCAAATTCAATAGCAGCCATTTGCATTCCCAAACAAATTCCAAAGAAAGGAAGATTGTTTTCACGTGCATATTTTACAGCAATAATTTTTCCTTCAACACCCCTGTGACCAAAACCGGGAGCAACTAACAAACCATCCAGCTCGCCTAATTTCTCAGAAACATTTTCATCGGTAATAAATTCGCTATGCACGTTTATTACCTGCACCTTACAATCGTTCATTGCACCAGCATGGATAAACGATTCCAAAATAGATTTATAGGCATCCTGCAATTCAATATATTTTCCGATCAAGCCGATAGTTACTTTATGCTTTGGATGTTTAAGTTTATCCAGAAATCCTTTCCACTTATCCAGTTCAGGCTCATGATAGTTGGTAATATTTAATTTCTTTAAAACGATCAGATCAAGTTTTTCTCTAAGCATTGCAATAGGCACTTCATAAATTGTTGAAGCATCCGCTGCCTCGATCACTGCATCTTGTTTTACATTACAAAACAATGCAAGTTTTCTTTTTATTTCATCACTCAATGGTCTTTCTGTGCGGCATACCAGGATATCAGGATGAACGCCATTTTCACTAAGCAATTTTACACTATGCTGAGTGGGTTTTGTTTTTAATTCTTTCGCAGCTTTTAAATAAGGTATCAATGTTAAATGAACAACCAGGCAATCTTCTTCGGGCATCTCCCATTGCAACTGTCGTACTGCTTCAACAAAAGGAAGGCTTTCGATATCGCCAACAGTACCACCTATTTCAGTAAGAATTACATCATACTTATTGGTATCTCCCAACAGTTTCATTCTGCGTTTTATCTCATCGGTAATGTGAGGAATTACCTGCACTGTTTTACCAAGATAATCACCTGCCCTCTCCCTGTTAATTACTGTTTGATAAATTGAACCGGTTGTAACATTATTTGCCTGTGATGTATGAATATTTAAAAACCTTTCGTAATGTCCAAGGTCAAGATCAGTTTCAGCGCCGTCTTCGGTTACATAGCATTCTCCATGCTCATACGGATTCATTGTGCCGGGGTCAACATTAATATAAGGGTCAAACTTTTGGATAGTAGTTTTCAATCCCCGAGCCTGCAACAATTTTGCAAGAGAAGCGGCAATAATGCCTTTACCCAACGAAGAAGTAACGCCACCGGTAACAAAAATATACTTAGCCATAAATTTTACTTTATAATTATAATGTTTTGTGACCTTATAAATCCGGGAATAAAATCAGGGAGGTCATGTAAACATACAGCTAATATTTTGGAGAGAAAAGTTAAGGGAAGATTTTGTGGAAAAATTTAAAAGAAATCAATGATACCTGTTCTTTAGGAGATAATTTTTTAGATAATCAAAAACTCCTTCTTCTAAAGTATGCAACGGTGAGGTGTATCCTGCGAGCCTGAGCTTTTCTATTTTTGCTTCGGTAAAATATTGATACTTATCCCGGATATCTTCTGGCATATCAATATATTTTATTTGCGCATCCATATCCATTGCAGCAAAAGTTGCTTTTACAAGAGCATTAAATGAGCGTGCTTTGCCTGTACCAACATTGTAGATACCGTTCGTGAAACGCGAAACGTGAAACGTGAAATTATTATCCGTTGCCTCTTTTACGTTTGCCGTTTCACTTTTCACGGCAAACGCTTCCTGCATCATCCAGAACATAATCTTAATTACATCCTTTACGTAAATAAAATCACGGAGCTGTTCTCCGTCAGTAAATCCCTGTTTGTGCGATTTAAAAAGTTTTACAAAGCCCTCTTTTTTTATTTGATGATACCCATGAAATATCATGCTTGCCATTCTTTCTTTATGGTATTCATTCGGTCCGTAAACATTAAAGAATTTTAAACCTGCCCAGAACTGAGGTTTACTTTCCTGCATCAGCGCCCATTTATCAAATTCATTTTTTGAAACACCATAAGGATTCAATGGCTGCAATTTTTCAATTACATCATGGTCATCAGCATAGCCAAGTTCGCCACTGCCATACGTTGCCGCTGATGACGCATACACTAACGGTATTTTATTAGTAGTGCAGTAATTCCATATCTTTTGTGAATAGTGAACATTTAAATGCTGGTGGATAGCATAATCAAATTCTGTGGTATCCGTTCTTGCACCTAAATGAAAAATAAATTTTATAGCAGGTTTTTCAATCTCCAGCCATTCAAAAAAATTCTCTCTTTCAACTCTTACCGCATATTTTTTTTCGTGAAGGTTGAGTTCTTTTTGTTCTTCCTCAAATTCATCTACCAAAATTAAATTCTCAAAACCCTGCGCATTGAGATAGCCCGTCATGCAACTGCCAATAAATCCTGCTGCGCCGGTAACTACTATTATCGAATCTTTATTTATCATTATTCCGGAAGATAATTTTTAAAATACTTTTCAATGGCAGTGTCATATTTTTCTTTCCAATCCAAAATATTGTTCCAGCTTTCACCATTAATTTCAACATTGCCTTGTGTTACCTGGCCAAGTTTTTCAAAAGACCTTTTGCCAATAAATTTTTCAAACTCATTGATTTTATTTGCAGACACGCTCACCACTACTCTTCCCTGCGCTTCTCCAAACCAGTAAGCATCTGGCCTCACCCCCTTACCCTCTGCATTAATAGAGATGGGAGCTTGTGCAACTTTAAAACCTAAATTTCTATTAAAACCGCTTTCTGCAAGTGTTACAAACAATCCACCTTCACTAACATCATGAGCTGATTGGATCAGTTTATTTTTTATCAGATTGCTTATCGTTGTATGCAAATTAAATTCTTCATCAAGATCAAAATAAGGCGCAGGTGAAAATTCCACTCCGCAAATCTTGTGTAAATATTCTGATGAATTAATATCATTTTTACTTTCTCCGATTAAGTAAATAACATCGCCGGGAGTTTTAAAATCAAGCGTCATTTTATCATCCATATTTTCCAACACCCCTACCATACCAATTGTTGGAGTTGGATACACAGGCCCCGAAGATGATTGATTATAAAAGCTAACGTTGCCTCCTGTAACAGGTGTATCAAATTTTTTACAGGCTTCACTCATTCCTTTGATCGCATGTACAAATTGGTAATAAACTTCGGGATCATAAGGATTACCAAAGTTGAGGCAATTGGTTACTCCCAAAGGCTTACCGCCACTGCATACAATATTTCGTGCGGCTTCGCTAACAGCAATCATGCAACCAACATAAGGATCTGCAAAAACATAACGGCTGTTACAATCAGTTGTTATTGCTAAACCTTTGCCGGTCTCTCTAACAAGAATTACTGATGCATCAGATGGATTGTTAGTATTAGTATTTCCAGTACCTACCATGCTATCATATTGGTTGTATATCCATCGCTTAGAAGCTATATTGGGAAGGATAATTAATTGCTCTGCCACTTTTTTAAGATCAGCAGGAACAGGAATTTTTTGAGGATCAAAAGATTTTAATTTTTCAAAATATTTTGGCTCCGTATATTCTCTTTCATAAACGGGAGCGCCGCCGCCTAAAACCAAACTCTCTGCAGGAAGCTCTGCCTGCAATTCATTGTTCATAAAAAAGCTGAGTTTATCATTACTTGTTACTTCCCCAATTTGTGAACAGGGAATATCCCATTTCTCAAATATTTTTATTACTTCATCTTCTCTTCCTTTATGTATTATAATCAACATTCTTTCCTGGCTTTCGCTGAGCAACAATTCCCACGACTTCATATTTTTTTGACGTGTAGGAACTTTATCAAGATCTATTCTCATGCCCACTTCACCTTTCGCACTTGTTTCAGCGGTAGAACAAATAATGCCTGCAGCGCCCATATCCTGCATGCCTGCAACTGCGCCTGTTGGAATAACTTCAAGACAAGCCTCTAATAATTTTTTTTCCTGAAAAGGATCTCCAACCTGCACCGCCGGAAGATCTTCCATACTATTTTCAGTAATATCGGCAGAAGCAAATGCGGCGCCGCCCATTCCATCTTTACCGGTTGCGCTGCCAACAATAAAAACAGGGTTGCCAACTCCAACTGCTGTAGCGCTAACGGTTGTTCCCAATTTTACAATGCCAACACTCATTGCATTTACCAATGGGTTAGTGTGATAACAATCTTCAAAATAAGCTTCGCCGCCAACCGTTGGCACACCAAAACAATTTCCATAATGCCCGATGCCATGCACAATACCGCTCACCAGGTGTTGGGTTTTGCTATCTTTTAAATTACCGAAGCGTAATGAATTTAACGCAGCTATTGGGCGTGCGCCCATTGTAAATATATCGCGGTGAATGCCGCCAACGCCTGTTGCAGCTCCCTGAAATGGTTCTATGGCAGAAGGATGATTGTGGCTTTCAATTTTAAATACAACACCATATCCATCACCAATATCCATCAGGCCTGCATTCTCTTCACCAGCTTTTATTAAAAGTTTAGAACCTTCCCGTGGCAGGGTTTTTAGCCATTTAATTGAATTTTTATAACTGCAATGCTCACTCCACATAACTGAATAGGCGCTTAACTCGGTAAAGTTGGGAGTGCGCTCTAATATTTTTTGTATTTCAGAAAACTCTTCCGGTTGCAGGCCTAATTTTTTAGCTACCTCTACTGTTATTTCCATATCAAAATAGTATAAGCAAACATACAATGTATGTGAATGTTATTGTGAATGTTGATGTGCAAATATTTTAACTAACTTCCCACACTTAAAAAATATCCATCTTGAGTTACTTGTTTTTTGTGATTTACCTGGCACTATTTTGTTGGCTGCTGGCCAAAATAAAATTTATAAAAGTTGCAGGGTTAGCAAACAGGGTTATTATTATATTATTTCTTGTGAGAATATTTGCCGGTGTGGTAAACGGTTATATAAATCTTTATCATTACGCTAATACTGATGCTTTAGCTTTTCACCAGGATGGGTTAAATGAATATCATTTATTGCTTAATGATCCCCAGGAATTTTTTACAAATATTTTTACTTACCATCATCAAAACTCCGGGTTTTTAGACATTACCGATTCATTTTGGAATAACCTTAGAACTGATCTTATAATAAAGCTTTTAGCCTTTTTCAATATTTTCAGCAGGGGCAATTTTTTTATAAATTCAATCTTTTTCAATTTCCTGATCTTTTTTGGCTCAGTTTGTTTCTATAGGGTATTCATAAGACTATTCCCTGATAAAAAAATATTGCTTACACTCATATTATTTGCATTTCCTTCGTTGATCTATTTTACATCAGGCATACATAAGGACGGTCTTGTGTTCCTGGGGTTAGGGATTATTTGCTTTAATCTGTTTTTTCTTGTAAAGAAAGAATTTTCGGTACCTAAATTTTTATGGCTTTTGGCAGGGTTATCAATTATCTTTCTTTTTAGAAATTTTGTATTATTAACATTGGTGCCGGCATTAGTATCCTGGATAATTGCTGAAAAAAATAAGAAATTTAAACTCCAGGTCTTTATTATTTGTTATATCATTTTTACAGGGTTATTTTTTGGAATGGGATTATTACATCCTGCATTAGATCTACCTCAATATGTTTCAAGCCGGCAAATTGCTTTTATACAAATTGCTAAAGGGGGACAATCTGCAATAAATATTAATCCCCTTTTTCCCGGCTTCAGAAGTTTCTTAAACAACGCTCCACAGGCATTAAATCATACTTTAATGCGCCCATACCTTACTGAGAAATTTGAGCTGCTTTATCTTCCTCCTCAAATTGAGATCTTTGTTTTCCAGGCATTGTTTTTCATTTTTCTATTGTTTAGATCAGGAGATAAAAAGCCTGATGCGTTTATTTATTTCTGTATTTTTTTTAGCCTGTCAATGTTTTTAATGATCGGATATACCGTCCCGATCATGGGAGCAATTGTAAGGTATAGAAGCATTTATCTTCCTTTACTGGCAATACCTATTCTATGTTATACTGACTGGGGTAAAGCATGGAATTTAATACACTTTAAAAAAAAATATAATGTTTAGTATTCCTGCTCTTTTTTGTCCACAATCTTATGTTAGTACGTAGAATCTTTTTTTATGTGGCTAAAAATCCTTTTTTTTGCAGAATAATTTTTAAAAAATATGGAATCATTACGTTTTAAAGCAATTCATAATTTAACTGCAAGCCCATTTTCAGTTAATGTAAAAGCCTCATCAAAGATTACCCAGATCTTTGGAGAAAATGTTTTTACGTTAAAAACTGCCCGGGAATTTTTAAGCGATGAGGCTTACAAAAGTCTTGTGGCTTCAATTAAAAGTGGAAGTAAAATTGATCGCCGCATGGGTGACCAAATCTCTGCCGGATTAAAAGGATGGGCAGAGAAAAAAGGAGTAACTCACTTTACACATTGGTTTCAACCATTAACAGGAGCAACTGCTGAAAAACATGATTCTTTCTTTACATTAAAAGGAGATGGTGGCGCTCTTGAAGAATTTGACGGTGCCGCTTTGATACAGCAGGAGCCTGATGCATCATCCTTTCCCAGTGGAGGATTAAGAGCTACGTTTGAAGCAAGAGGTTATACCGCTTGGGATCCATCTTCACCTGCATTTATTATGGAAATTGGCCAGGGAAAAACTTTATGTATACCAACCATCTTTGTTTCGTACACTGGAGAATCTTTGGATACCAAAACTCCTTTGTTAAAAGCTTTAGTATCATTAGATAAAGCAGCCGTTGACGTATGCCAATATTTTGATAAAAATGTAACTGAAGTAAAAGCCACTTTGGGATGGGAACAGGAATATTTTGTGGTAGATGCCAGCCTTGCAAATGCACGCCCTGACCTGGTAATGACAGGTAGAACTGTATATGGACATGCCCCCGCTAAAGGTCAGCAATTAGAGGATCATTATTTCGCTTCTATACCCGAAAGAGTGTATGCTTTTATGAGAGATTATGAGGAGGAAGCATACAAATTAGGCATTCCCTTACGTACCCGCCATAATGAAGTTGCGCCTTCACAATTTGAATGTGCACCAATATTTGAATCAGTAAACCTTGCCGTTGATCATAATACTTTATTAATGGATGTTATGACAAGGGTTGCCAAAAGGCATAACCTTGTTGTTCTACTCCATGAAAAGCCATTTGCCGGAATTAATGGTAGTGGCAAACATAATAACTGGAGTCTTGCCACAAATACGGGAGTGAACTTATTGGGACCGGGTAAAACGCCTAAAACCAATTTAATGTTTCTTGCATTTTTTGTGAACACCATCAAAGCCGTTCATGATTATGCAGATCTGTTAAGAGCATCAATTGCTTCTGCAGGTAATGATCACAGGCTGGGTGCCAACGAAGCGCCTCCTGCAATTATTTCAATTTTCATCGGTAAATATTTAACCGATGTTTTGAACCAAATTGAAAGCCGTGTAGGACAAAAATTTGATGAGCAGGATGAAGCCATGCTTAAACTTGATATTCATAAAAGCATTCCTGAATTAATGTTGGATAATACTGACAGGAACAGAACTTCACCATTTGCTTTTACAGGAAATAAATTTGAATTCAGGGCTGTTGGTTCGGGGGAAAGTTGTGCAGCCGCGATGACTGTTTTAAATACCATCATGGCTGAAACGCTTACACAGTTTAAAACTGATGTTGATGCTATAATTGAAAAAGGGGAGAAGAAAGAGATCGCTATCATGCACGTAATTCAAAAATATATTGTAGAAAGCAAAGATGTTTTGTTTGAAGGCGATGGTTACAGTACGAAATGGGAACAGGAAGCTGCAAAAAGAGGGTTGCCAAATATAAAAACAACTCCATTGGCTTTGGATGCATTTGTAACTGACAAAGCAAAAAAACTTTTTGAACATAATAAGATCTATACGCATAGCGAACTGGAAGCACGCCACGAAATCCTTCTTGAGAATTATGTAAAGAAAGTTCAGATAGAAGCAAGAGTTATGGGTGATCTTGCTACAAATCATATATTACCTTCTGCTATTAAATATCAAAATATTTTGATACAGAATATTAAAGGATTAAAAGATATCGGCCTTGACGGAACAGCATCACAAAATCAAACTGAAATTGCTAAACAGATCTCTGAACATATTAATGTAATGAGTACGAAAGTTGAAGAAATGGTAGAAGCAAGAAAGGTTGCAAATGAAATAGCTAATACAAGAGAAAGAGCAATATCTTATTGCGATACAGTAAAATCATGCTTTGATGAGATCCGCTATCATGTTGATAAATTAGAACTTTTAGTAGATGATAAATTATGGGAACTTCCAAAGTATAGGGAACTTTTATTCCTTAGATAATATATTAACCATATTTAAATCCCGCTTTTTTGCGGGATTTTTATTTAACAAATTGACAATAAACATTTGTGATAAATTGCCATCTATCCTAAAACAAAAAGTATCATGAAAAAATTACTGGCACTCATTTTATTTATTTGCCTTACCGGCTCTAAAATACTTTCCCAGGAAATTGAAACGAAGTATCGGAAAGATTCTGCGGTGCCAATGAATGTTTTGCACGTAAAAAAGGTTAAAGAACTGGAACTTTCCAATCAACAAAAAAAAGAGATAAAAAAATATAAGAAATCCAATAAAGCAACGGTTACAGCCATTGAAAATAATTCAGCACTTACCGAAAAGCAAAAGAAAGATCAGCTTATGCAAGTGCGTAAAGAAAATCATGCTAAGCTGGAAACAATTCTTACTCCTGAACAAAAAGAGAAAATGAAGCAAATGAAAAAAGATCAGCCACGCCGTGGCGTTACCAATATGCCTAATGAAAGAACTGTAAAACAACAATAAAATTCATCGATCCTAAAATAGAGCCATCCTTGGAAGGCTCTATTTTAAAAATCAATTAACTGCCGGTTCCATATAACTTTCTGTTGGCTCACAAGTACAAATTAAATTCCTGTCACCATATGTATTATTTACCCTGCTAACCGATGGCCAAAATTTATTTTCCTTCAGGTAATGCAAAGGAAAAGCTGCCTGGCTCCGGCTGTAAGAATATTTCCATTCATCAGCTGTTATAACAGATAAAGTATGCGGTGCATTTTTTAAAGGGTTATTTGTTTTATCACTTATACTTTGTATCTCTTCATAAATACTTATCAAGGCATCGCAGAAACGGTCAAGCTCAACTTTGCTTTCACTTTCAGTAGGCTCTATCATAATAGTTCCGGGAACAGGAAAGCTGAGTGTTGGCGCATGAAACCCATAATCCATAAGTCTTTTAGCTACATCTTC
>JBKJSX010000100.1:0-5805 GCA_046594375.1 Chitinophagaceae bacterium | reverse complement strand
GTTTTCTTCCTTTTACATCTAAGCCAGTTGCCTGCAAATGGCCATTCTCTTTTGGGCATATCCAAACATTTGTCCATGCAGGCGGAAGAACCAAATGTTTTATGCGTAAAAGCGTTTTGTCATCTTGTATTTTTTCATTTTTAAATAAGTATTTAAATTTATCTCCCTGCTTTTCTCTAATAATCCCTTCATCAGTATCATTTACATACACAAGATTAATGGCCTTTGCAGTTTTTACAGGGTCGCTGCCTATACTTTTTATTTTCCTGGGTGAAAGTTTTACTTCCGCTTCGCTGGTTGTATCCATTATCAATTTAATTATCAGTTTTAATTTATTTTATCTTATGAGGAAATTATTCTACATACATCATCGGATTTTCTTCCCTTTTTTTTAAAAAATCTCTTTATCATCATTTGATTTGATTTTCAAGACTGTTCTTACTATCAATATTTTTTTACCGGATAATTTGCAGACATATTTGATGAGTATTGATTTTTAATAAGAGAATTATATGCCAATAATATTATGTTACCAAACAGATGTAAGTGGGAATAACTCTTAGCTTTGTACTTTTATTGATAAGAACAATGACAATTTTCTCCAAAATAATAAGAGGCGAAATTCCCTGTTATAGGATTGATGAGAATGAAAAGTTTTTTGCCTTTTTAGATGTGTACCCTTTAGTGGAGGGGCATACGTTGGTAGTTCCTAAAATTGAGATAGATAAATTTTTTGATGTCCCTGATGATTATTTGGCAGAGATGTTATTGTTTGCCAAACCTATTGCAAAGGCGATTGAAAAGGCCTTTGATTGTAACCGTTGCGGAATAAGTGTTGTAGGTCTTGAAGTTCCTCATGCCCATATGCATTTAGTGCCTATCAATTTTGCTGATGATCTTAATTTTACACGCCCAAAGCTTAAAGTTTCCCTCGATGAATTAAAAGCTGCGGAACAAAAGATACTGGAATGTTTATAAGAAAATTTACCGCAGAGAAAAGAGTTATCACGATAGCTATGGGGAGAGGTTTAGCTCAGATACTATGTGCAACCTCTGCCACTCCCGTTCTCTGCGGTAGAAAGATTTAGACAATAAATTTATTTTGATCTTCCCGGATTTTTTGCAAGAAATTCTTTCCATCCGTTTATTTTTTTAGAAGTTCCCTTTAATAAAACATTATCCTGGAAGTGGTGACAAACTGCAACTGCCAAAGCATCTGTAGCATCTAAATATTTTGGATCATCTGTAAAATTTAAAATGCGCTGCAGCATTTTCATTACCTGCAGTTTATCTGAGTTACCATTGCCCGTAATAGATTGTTTAATTTTTCTTGGAGAGTATTCGGTAACAGGAAGCCCTGATTGCATTGCCGCTGCAATTGCTACACCCTGCGCCCGGCCAAGCTTAAGCATGCTCTGCACATTCTTACCAAAAAACGGAGCTTCAATGGCAAGCTCATGTGGCTTATGAGTTTTTACAAGGTCGCAAACTTTATAATGAATAAGCCGCAATCTTTCGTAAGCATCTTTTTTTGGTGAAAGCCGTAGCACATCCATCTCAACAAGAGTAACAATGTTGCCGGTTATTTTAATTATTCCGAAGCCCATCAGCAATGTGCCGGGATCGATTCCTAAAATGATTTTTGATATTATCTGCAAAGCGAAGATTATTTTTGAACACATGTTCAGGATGAACAAAAATATCAAAATATTCTTCAACTATGTACTCGGTCCCCTGCTCGGTGTCTGGTTATTTTATTCTTTATATCAACAGGTAAAAGTACAGCCACACCTATATGATTCTTTAGCGCTGATAAAGAGAGCTCCATTTGCTGAACAGGCATGGAAGTTTTGGTTGGTGATAATTTTTGCTTTTGTTAACTGGGGACTGGAGGCAAAAAAATGGCAAGTGCTGATGAAGCATCTTGAGCCCCTAAATTATTTTATTGCGCTGAAAGGTGTGTTGGCAGGCGTAACATTTTCATTAAACACGCCCAACAGGATAGGAGAATACGGAGGAAGAGTGCTGTATGTAAAAGAAGGAAACAGGTTAAGATCAGTTTCATTATCAATTGCAGGGAGTATTTGCCAGCTTACAATAACTGTTTTGATGGGTTGCGGCGGTTTGATCTTTCTTTTAAATACAGCGCATACAATTGAAACAACCATCATGGGTCTTTCATTTTTTTGGCTGCGTGTTTTATTATCATTGTCTCTTTTGGCTGCATGTATTCTTTTATTGTTTCTCTTTCGCTTATCATGGATAATAAAAATTTTTGAAAAGGTTCCTGTCTTTTCAAAATATGTTCAATACATAAGTGTGCTTGATGAGTTTACTCCCAAATTATTGTTAAGGTTACTTTTTCTTTCGCTCCTTCGTTATCTTATTTTCGTCATACAATATGTATTGTTGTTACAAATGCTGCAGGTGCAAGTAACATGGCAGCAAGGGTTTTGGCTTATATCAATTTTATATTTAGTAATGGCTGTGGTTCCATCATTTGCAATTGCAGACCTTGGCATAAGGGGGAAATTCAGTACAGAACTTTTAAGTTTGTATAGCGCAAATATTATTGGTATCCTCGGGGCAACATTTGGTATTTGGTTCATCAACCTTTTTATACCTGCATTGGCCGGAAGTTATTTTATAATCAGAAAAATTTTTTTTAAAGAGAGAATTCCGTAATACTGATGAAATATTTTGTAAAAAGTATAGTAACACTTTCCATTATCCTAACCGCTTTTTCATTAAAGGCAGGGGACGAATTTTGTGGAATAAAGAACACAGCATTTGTACCAGGGGAGTATATTACAATGAAAGTATATTATAATACTATGGGTTTATTTATTGCAGCCGGTGAGGCAACATTTTCTGCTGCAACTGAAAAGTTTAACGGCCGGCAAACTTATCATTGCGTTGGTGTTGGCAAATCCTATTCTTTCTTCGATAATTTTTTTAAAGTTCGCGACAGGTACGAAACCTATATTGATACGGTTACCATGTTACCTATAAAATTTATTCGTGATGTAAATGAAGGTGGTCACAAAATTTATAATAATGTAACCTTTAATCACAGCGCAGGCACTGCCGTTAGCACTAACGGCGTTTATAAAATATCAAGCTGTATTCAGGATGTAGTGAGTGCTATTTATTATGCAAGAAATATCAACTTTGATAAATATAGAGCGAATGATAAAATCCCTTTCGATATGTTTCTTGATGATGAAGTAAACCATTTGTATTTACGGTATATCGGTAAGGAAATTGTAAAGACCAGGTATGGAAAATTTCGTTCTATAAAAATAAAACCCCTGCTGATAAAAGGAACAATGTTTGAAGGCGGCGAAAAAATGAGTGTATGGATAAGCGATGATCCTAATCATTTGGTGTTGAGGATTGAATCGCCCATTTCAGTAGGCAACATTAAAGTTGATATGATGGACTATAAAAATTTAAAGTATCCCTTAACTTCTTTAGTAAGTGCGAGGTAGTTATATTTCTGCCAGTGTAAAAGAATCTTTGCTTCTAACACCTCTATCAGTTAACTCCAATGTGCAACATTCAATCGCAGGGTCGTGTTCGAAAAATAAAATGTAATCATTCTCTTGCGCTTCAATTAGAAAAGATTTTTTTTCCTGTAACGTTTGCAATGGTTTTGTATCATAAGCCATGATATAGGGAATGGGAATGTGTGCAACTGAAGGTAGCAGGTCCGCCATAAAAACAATTGTTTTGCCATTGTAATTTATTTGCGGCAACATCATAGCTTCAGTATGTCCATTCATAAAACGCACTTTGATATTTTCTGTGAAAGCAATTTCATCCGCGACGGCAATAAATTTTAGCCTGCCGCTTTCCTGAATGGGTAAAATGTTCTCTTTTAAAAAACTTGCCTTTTCCCTGTCATTAGGATTGATAGCCCATTGCCAGTGCTTTTCATTACTCCAGTAAGTTGCATTTTTAAATGCAGGAATTAATTTATCACCTTCTTTTTTTATTGATCCACCGCAATGATCAAAATGCAGATGCGTTAAAAAAACATCTGTAATATCATCAGTGATGAAACCATTTTTTGCCAATGACTCATCAAGCGTATCATCACCATGTAAAAAATAATGACCGAAAAATTTTGCATCCTGTTTATTGCCCAGCCCATTATCAACCAGGATCAACCTTTCTCCATCCTCAATCAATAAACAACGCATTGCCCAGCTACACAAATTATTTTCGTCAGGCACATTTAATTTTTGCCACATACTTTTAGGGACTACGCCAAACATAGCGCCGCCATCCAGTTTAAAGTATCCTGTATTTATTGAATACAATTTCATACTACAGCCGTTTTCTTTTTTGGGTCAACAAACAATAATAAAATTCCGCCGGTAACAAAAAATATCATAAGCGCTAAAACCGAATTGCCCATCCCTCCATAAAATTCTGCAACATAACCAAAAGATAAAGTGCCGATAACAGTCCCTATTTTATCACAGATATCATAAAAGCTGAAGTAAGAGGCAGTATCTTTTGTGGGTGGTAACAATTTTGAATAAGTAGATCTTGACATGGATTGAATGCCCCCCATCACTAATCCTACAATTGTGGCAACAATATAAAACTCATAACTGATGGGCTTCTCAAGCGGTTTCATTTGCTCCCGCACAACAGCAATTTGTTTCACAATATTTCCCTCAGTATCTCCTGAAACTTCTTTTTGTTTTTCAAGCGCTATAATTTGAGAGGTATAAGGTTTTAGAACTTTTGCCTGCCGGGAAATGGCAAATGCAGAGAAACAAACCACAATCCAAATAATAATAATAACTCCCAGTGTAAAAAAATTGGTTGTTCGCCGGGATAATCTTGCAAACATTGTAGCTCCAACAATTGCTACCAACTGAATTATAAGAATAGTGATGATCAATTGAGAAGTTTCCATTTTTATTTCTTCCGAAGCAAAATAAGTTGCCAGGTACATTACCGTTTGCACACCCATGTTATAAAAGAAAAAACTTCTTAAAAATCTTTTTGTAACGGGATAAGCTCCTAATTGCTTCCATACTTTTTTTAACTCGTAGAAACCATTTACAAGAATATTTTTTTCAGGGCGTTGTGTAGAAGGCACCGAAGGTGGAAGATTTTTAAATGTAATTTGTGCAAAGCCCGCCCACCATAAGCCCACAGCCAAAAAAGACAAACGTGTTGGCCATGCTCCCCATCCCCAATGCAAACCATCGTTTAGCATAATGACTGCAAGACAAACTACCATCAGGATAACACTGCCTACATATCCCATTGCAAAACCTTTGGCGCTTACCCTGTCCTGGTCTGCTTCTACAGCAATCTCCGGCAGGTATGCGTTGTAAAAAACAATGCTGCCGCAAAAACCGATAGACCCAAAAATGGAAAAAATAATACCTAAGGAGACATTTTCTTTTGTTATAAAAGTTAACCCGATACATGCTGCTGAGCCCAGGTAACAAAAGAATTGCATGAAAGCTTTTTTATTCCCTTTGTAATCCGCGATGGAAGAAAGTATGGGAGATAAAATCGCAATTATTAAAAATGAAAAAGATATTGAATAAGAAGCAAGCGATGCCCTGTCAAATGTTCTTCCGATAAAATTTACTTTTTCAGGGGCAATAAAAGTATAGTAAGCGGGAAAAATTGCTGATATGATTATGAGCGAATAGGCGCTGTTAGCCCAATCGTACATAGCCCAACTGGTTATAACTTTTTTAGAGGCAGTTTGCATCGTTAATAAATAAGAATTGAAAATACCGAAAAAACTATCACTGAATAATTATAACC
>JBKJSX010000058.1:0-5150 GCA_046594375.1 Chitinophagaceae bacterium | reverse complement strand
TGCTTTGGAACGCAGCCTGACATTGGCTTTGATTGATGATGCGTGGAAAGAACATTTGAGAGCAATGGATGATCTTCGGCACAGTGTTCAAACTGCAGGTTACGAACAAAAAGATCCATTGGTAATTTATAAGATAGAAGCATTTAATGCATTTAAGCAAATGGATGTCCAGGTAAATAGAGATATTGTAAGCTTCCTTTGCCATTGCGGAATTCCGGTTGAACAAAATCAGCCTGGAAAAATAAGAGAAGGCAGAGAGCAAAGAACAGATATGAGCAAAATGCGCCAGCGCAAAGAAGAATTTGCCGGGGCATCAGCAGGCGGCGGACCGGAATATCTTTCAAACGAAAATGATTATAACGATCCTTCAGAACCCATAAAACAGGAACCAATAAAAGTTGGCCCTAAAACAGGGAGAAACGATCCTTGCCCTTGCGGTAGCGGAAAGAAATTTAAGAACTGCCATGGGAGGGAAGCGTAAAAAATAATAATTTTCGACATGAAATATTTGCTTATTGCATTATTTATTCTTCCGTCAATAAGTTATTCTCAACGGGATACTGCAAAACAAATTATAGGCAAATCTTACACAATGAGTGGTCCGTATGCTTATTGGGTAACTGTCCATTTGCATAAAAATAAGCAGGCAATAGTATCTCTTCAAACTAATGGAAATTCTTTACAGGAAATATTTGCTGCTGTAGAAGAGAAACGAAGTAAACTGGGGAAGGATGTTGTTGCTAGCTACGAACGTATCACATATCAGAAATCAGGGAGTAAAAAAATTGAGCTTGATGTTAGTGCTTATAATCGGGATGATACCGTACCGAAAAGCAAGGCCAGGGATGAAATAAATGGTTTAAAAAACTTTAATTTCATTTCAGGGAATATTTATTTTTCAGGAACTGGGTTTACAAAGAATACTGCTGCAAAAGTTAGCGAAAAGGACAAACTTCGATCATATTATGATAAAAGCATGTCAGGCACTATAATTACTCTTGAGAACTGTGTCCATCAAAACTTGGACGGAAGTTTATCGTATGCACTAAATAAATCAATAAAACTTAATTAATAGAGACTTGTTTTATCCTTCATTTTAAGTAAATCTCTAGATACTTCTTCTGCTGCTTATTGTAACAATGATTGTCAGGCTG
Organism: Chitinophagaceae bacterium; assembly: GCA_046594375.1. Lineage (GTDB taxonomy): Bacteria > Bacteroidota > Bacteroidia > Chitinophagales > Chitinophagaceae > Ginsengibacter. The sequence goes on along the minus strand of JBKJSX010000058.1, from coordinate 3,996 downwards.
AGCATGTCGAAGCCTTGCTCAGCAAAGAACTATTATACATTTTTCTTTCGTTGATCGGTGATTCGGAGCAAAAAAAAATCCCACAATAATGTGAGATTTTTTTTTAAAAATATTTAATTTGAAATAAAACTATTTCAGTCCATATTTATATTTGAAGCGTTCGTACAATTGTGTATGCTTGTTATTAAGATTAATCATCCTGCCCTGGATAAATGCATAATCAATCACGCTGCTTTTCATATCCAGAATATCACCTTCACTTATCACAATATTTGCATCCTTGCCTGCTTCGACAGATCCTGTTTTATCAGCAATACCTAAAATTTTTGCAGCATTTAAAGTTATCGATGATAATGCTTCTTCTTTAGTTAAACCATTGGCAACACCTGTGCCTGCATTGAACATAAGATTTCTGCCACGTGTGGTTCCATCATTATCACTAAGCGCAAATAGCACGCCTGCCTTTTGTAAAATGTAGGGGGTTTTAAAGGGCTGGTCAACATCATCATCAATTGATTCGGGTAAACTATGTAATTGCTGCAATATCACCGGTACATTATTTTGTTTAAGAAGATCTGCTATCTGCCAGCTTTCACTGCCGCCAACTATTACAACATCAAATCCAAATTCAGTAACAAAATCAATTGCCAAAAGCATTTCTTTTACTGCATTGCAATGCACAAATAATTTTTGTGTTTTGTTGAACAAACCTTTTGTTGCTTCAAATTTTAAATTGGCTTGTTTGTGGGTTGGTTCATTCAAAAAACCTTTAGCTTCCCTAAAAAACATTTTTACTTTATCTACTTTTTCCAGCGCTGCCTTTACAGGATCAACCTGTGGTGTTTGAATGCCAAAAAATGCAGCAAAGCGGTTTACCCGAATAAGCATTGAGGGCATATTAAAATGCATATTCCCATCCATTTTGTAGGCAGCATCTTCCCAGTTCCACGCATCAAGCTGAACAACAGATGATGTACCTGTAATTAATGCTGATGAAACAGACCCTTCATCCTGCGGAACTACATCCGCCAATAAAATACCATTCGATCGTAGTGTATTAATAACTTTCGAATCCGTGTTGTAAGCAACTATCGCACGGATGGAAGGATTGATATCTCCTATTTCATCATAATCATTGGACCCTCTAACACCGGATGAAACTTCTTTTAATCCTAAGTTAGTTATACTGCTGATAAGCCCGGGGTAAACCTGTTTTCCGCTGGCATCAAAAACTTTGGAAGCATCAGTAACAGGAATGTTGCTGCCAACGCTTTCAATTTTTCCGTTGGTTATTTTTATGGTGCCATCATTTATTACCTGTCCATTACCAACATGTATGGTAGCATGTGTTATATAAAAAGTTCCTTTTTGTTCAGGTGCAGGATAAATAGTTTCCTGCGCATTACATACCTGTGAAAGCAAAAGGAGTACTATAAAGTATTGAATATATTTTTTCATTATGCTGATTTAATTTTATTATTATTTATTTGATTCAGTAATCCCGGAAACAATTTTATCGTCTTCGCAATGCAACAGCACTTCTTTATTGGAAACTCCCTGTATCATTGGGGTACCGCTTTTCTTTTCACCAATTATTTTTTGAACAAGACGGTTGCGTTCTTCTTTTAATTTCTTTCTTAACTGCATATCCCTTTCCATATCAAATTCAACAATGCCATCTACAATTGTTGTAGAAGCCCGTGCATACACACTTAAAGGATTGTCTGTCCACAAAACAAGGTCAGCATCTTTGCCAACTTTTATACTTCCTACTTTGTTATCAACATGCAGCATTTTTGCAGGATTAAGCGTTACCATTTTCAATGCATCCTCTTCACTCATGCCGGCATACTTAATACTTTTTGCAGCTTCCTGGTTTAGGCGCCTTGCCATTTCTGCATCATCAGAATTTATCGCAACATTTACTCCCACTCTTTGCATAATGGATGCATTTTGTGGAATGGCATCAATCACTTCTGTTTTATAATTCCACCAATCACTGAAGGTTGATGCATTGGCTCCATGCGCTTTCATTTTGTCAGCAACTTTATAACCTTCTAAAATATGCGTGAATGTATTTAGTGTAAACCCAAATTTTTCGGCCACTCTCATCATATAAGTTATCTCTGTTTGAACATAAGAGTGACATGTGATAAATCTTTTTTTATTCATGATCTCCACCAATGCATCCAGTTCAAGATCACGCCTGAAAGAAGGATCTTTTTTTGATCTTTCATAATCTTTAGCCCGTGTAAATGCATCAATCAAAACTTCTTCCACACCCATTCTTGTATCCGGAAAACGGTTGTTGTTGCTGGATGTCGTTCGTTTTACATTTTCTCCCAATGCAAATTTTATAAATGGGTCAGCGCCTGCAAATTTCAGATCTACATCATTAGCTCCCCATCTTAATTTGATAAGTTGTGTCTGTCCGCCGATTGTATTTGCAGAGCCGTGAAGAATGTGTGAAGTTGTAACACCGCCGCTAAGCTGGCGATAAATATTTATGTCTTCAGGATTTAAATTATCACCAATGCGAACTTCTGATGTAACTGATTGCCCACCTTCATTAATTGATGAAGCAGCAATGTGAGAATGCTCATCAATTATGCCCGGTGTAAGATGTTTGCCTGTTCCATCTATTACTCTTGCATTTGAAGAAGAAAGATTTTTTCCTACCTGTGCTATTTTACCATTCACAACCAACACATCTGTATTGGCTAATTTATTTTCTTTTTCATTCGTCCAAACCATAGCATTTTTAATAAGAATATTTTCCTGCTTTGGCAATTCTTCCCATCCATATCCATTGAACGGATAAATTACTTTACCGATCATAGGAATAACTTTCTTTTTTACTGAATCAATTTTAGGAATAGCAGATTTTATTAAAGAGGCAGTCCACCAAAGCATGTTGCCCGAAGTATCAACTCCATTGCCCTGCCACATTGAACCATTACTTATACCACTAAGTTTTATCGATGGTCCAATATTTACTTGTGGTAAAGGTTTGCCACCGGATTGTCTGGATCGTGTTTCATCCACCGGTTTTTTATCATCACCGGGTTTGTTCTCGTCGGCAATGTTTGATGAGTCTGATATTTTTCTTGGTTGGTTCATTACAGGAATCTTTGCTTTTCCTGAATCAACACGAACAGCAGAATCTACCGCAGCTTTTTTTCTCATTCCACCGGCAACAGGAGAAAAATTAATTTTCACCAGTTTGCCATCAAAACTAAATTTCGTGGTCAACGTATCGCGGCTGTAAATCTTAGCATCATTACTGCTTTTTACATCAAGCGTATAATTCATTTTTCCAGTGGATGAAGTGATCTCTAATTTATAAGTGCCTGCAATATTATTTACAGCATCATCTTTAATAGTATATTTTTCTCCCTGCACCCAGTTTTGGATGATGGTAGTTTTTTCATTAAATATCGGTCCGGAGGTGATAAGAAAATTTGCCAGCTTGCCTGCATCAATGCTTCCTACTTTATCATAAACATTTAATAAAGAAGCCGGGGTTTTAGTTAATGCATCCAACGCTTTATTTTCTGATAAGCCTGCATCAATTGATTTGCGAAGATTTGCAATGAAGATTTTTGGATCACGCAGATCCGCGGCAGTAAGGCAAAAAGGAATATTTGCTTTTTCAAAAGCGGCAGGATTAGATGGTGCCATCTCCCAATGCTTCATATCGGTTAGTGTAACATACCTGGCATCGTTAGGATCATCCACATCCATAGGTTGTGGAAAGTTTAAGGAAAGAATATAACTTGCTTTAGTACTTGCAATTTCTTTTATACGCTGGTACTCATTTCCACCGCCTTTAATAATATACTGCACACCAAATTCATCACCTATCCTGTCTGCCCTCAAGTCATTCCATTTATCATTCGCTTCAAATATTTGTGGTAAATTTTTATTGTCGTTCCATGCCTGAAGGCTTAGATTAGTTCCTTCACCGGCAGGTTTATTTTTATACCATTCTGCATC
>JBKJSX010000281.1:0-3831 GCA_046594375.1 Chitinophagaceae bacterium | reverse complement strand
ACATCAGTTATTGAAGAGCCGTTAGCATCTTCAACATCCAGCACCGGAGGAAGATCTCCCGGTTTTAATTTTACGATTTGGATAAAATTATTTGCCTGTGCCTTGCCGCTTTTGTTGGCAACAAAATAATGGTAAGCACCTTTAGGTATATTTTCTTCTTCTGCATGAAGCCAGTTTCTTTCAAATTGTGCATCTACTTTATCAACTCCTTCCGTTGCTTTTATAAATGCAAAGCCGATCTTGATATTTTCAACCTGCATATCTTTTACATCACTCCAATTAATGTTTTGTTGATAGCGGCTTACGTCAATGCCATGTATCTCATAATTAGGGGGAATCTCGATGCCAAATGCCGGGTAAATTATATGTGGTGGCTTTGTAAAAAAAAAGTAGGTAACATAATAAATCACGTTAGCAATAACCACAATTACAAAGAATGTTTTTAATACAGTTTTAAAAAGGGATTTTTTTTTTCTTGCCAACGGAACAGGTGCGAAGGATTACAACTTCACTATTTTCTTCACAAAAATAACATCCTTACCTGATCCTGCTTTAATAAAATATATTCCTTTAGTTAAATGCCCACAGGGAATTTCAACAAACTCCGAACCATTAACAGGTAAAAGTCTTTGATACAGAATTTGTCCTGCACTGTTGCACAAATAAATATTCGCGAACAATGATGAATAGTTTTTAAAATAAATAAAAAGTTTATCCCGTACCGGGTTTGGAAAAACCAAAATCATATTTTGAGACCCGGAATTATCGATAATTTTTTGTAATGTATTATTTTTTGTTACCAGCCAATAATCAGGATCAACAAGAACTGTATCGGCAATAAAGCCGATGTTCTTATAAAATATTTCTCCATTTATTTTGTTATCTACTACGATCGTTTTTTCCTGCGTGGTATTTTTAAATTTTAATGCTACAGGTAATTCAAAAAATGAAACGGATGCATGAGAAGTTGTTTGATGCATTTTTATTTTTACATGATTGCTGCCAACCTGCGACCATTGTACATTGTAGCTTGGGTAGCCTTGACCATAAAACCATTCTTTAAAAAAATAAGTAAGATCTTTTCCGCTTATGCCTTCAAGGTTTCTTTTAAGATCATCAGTTTTTGCAAAGCCGTAAATAACTTTTGTATCTTTTTGATATTCCCGCAGTCCTTTCAAAAAAATACTATCGCCCAATATCCATCGTAACAAGTATAAAAGATGAGAACCTTTAATGTAAGAAAGCCTTGAGTTGAATATCCTGTTCACATTGGTTGTATCATCAACCCAAACAGAACCGCCTGCATCCGAAGTTATTTTTGCTATTTCAGCTTTGCGATTAGTGATAGCAGTAGCAGGATATTTTTGTTCCATATACATACTTGAAAGATGAGTGGCAAAACCTTCATTAAGCCATATATCCTGCCAGCTTGCACAGGTAATTTTATCCCCAAACCATTGATGTGCCAGTTCATGCGCCATTAAACCTTCATCCGGTGTTACAATAAATGTTGATGTCTGGTGTTCCATTCCACCTCCCCATCCAAATTGCACATGGCCATATTTTTCATTTATGAATGGATACTCTCCAAAAGTGTTATTGTAAAACTGCATTGTATGTAAAACAAACGGAGTATTGGTTTGAAAGAGCGCAAGATTTTCAGGATAACAAAAAGTTTGCATGGGCATATTTATATTTCCTAACTGTACACTGTTATTAAAAACTGAATAATTGGTAACCGCAAAGCAAATTAAATAACCGGCAATAGGGTAGCGGTGTTTCCAATGTGTGGTGGTATTTAAACCTGAAGCAACTTCACTTTGTAACAATCCATTTGAAGCAGCCTTATATTGCGAAGGGTGAATTACAAAAATATCAATGGAATCTGCTTTATCATCCAATCCATTTTTACACGGCCACCAATCCCTGCTGCCATACGGTTCGCTAAGTGTCCATATTACCGGAACGCCGGCATGTGTCGTTTGATTAAATGATCCGAACCCCGTTGTTGCTGGTATGCCCTTATAATAAATAGATACAGAATCTAAACTTCCTGCAGCAAGAGTACTTACAAAATTTACCTGCAAAACATTACTGGCATGCTGATAACTTAAACGAACATTTTTTTGTTTCACACTATCGGTTGAAAGAACAGACATAAGGTCTAACGAAATAGAATTTGCAGCAGATGTTAGTGTAAAATAAATCGTCACTTTTCCTTTTATAAATCTTATTGCAGGATCAACTTCCCATTCACACCTGTAATATTTTAAATCAAAATTATTTGAGGCACCGGATACTTTATCGGTGCTCATTATTCTTTCATGGCTTTGCTTTTCGGCCAAAACAATCTTATCCAATTTTTGTAGAGCATCTTCATTAGTCTGTCCGAAACTTTTTGAAAACATTAACAGGCAAGTGAATATTACTCCTTTCATAGTGTTTGTTTAACTGCCTTTTAACGCAAATGTGACTATCCCCAAAATTAGGGGGTTTACTTTTGCACCCTGTTAAATATGCAGATAAAAACCGGATTCTACTTTTCAAAATAACAGTCGCAGGTATCTATTTTCCTGCTTGTTATAAAAGCCGGGCTTCCCATTTGATTTATTAATAAAACTAAATTATGAACAACATATTACCGAAAATATTGTGTGGTCTGTTCCTCATCTCTACTATAAGCAGTGATGGTTTTGCAGGATCACGCGATACCACAGTTTTGCTTGCAAATAATAATGTAGCTATCCCTGCCACTGTTACTATTACAAAAGTTGCGAATATTGTTTATCCCGTATCTTTTGAAACAGATAAGCAGCAGTATATTGACTACGTTCAAAAGTTTAGCAGAAAAAAGCGAGACTACCTTGTTGAGATGTATGATAAAGGACAAAATTATTTTCCCAAGGTTATAGAGGTATTAAAAAAATATAATCTTCCGCAGGAATTAAAAGTGATGATAGCACTTGAATCAGGATTTAATGGCAATGCGGTTTCCAGGGCTGGTGCTGTTGGTTATTGGCAAATGATGAATGAGTCAGCAAAAGAATATGGATTAAAGATAAACACAGCAAAAAAAGATGACAGAAGGAACCTTGCTAAATCTACAATAGCTGCATCAAAGTATTTGCTTGACCATGCAAGGATGCTCAATAATAATCTTCTGTTGATGGTGGCATCATATAATTGCGGAATAGGTAGAATAAAACAGGCAATAAAAAGATCAGGCATCACCAACCCGAATTTTTGGGACATAAAAAAATCCCTGCCTAAGGAAACAAGAAATTATGTGATGGATTTTATTGCTCTTAATATCATTTTCGCTAATTATGATAAGTTCTCCAAAAAGAATCTTGTATTCATTTCTGAAGTAAGAGAGGTTCCTGTGGCGGATAATGCAAATAAATTAAATACTTCGATTACCAATTATTAATTCTCACGTTTATCGTCTGGGGTTTCACGATTGACATTTACTGTTTTGCAAGTAACTTTACACAATGCCGCAGGTTAACCTGAATGATAGTTTTAATTTCTTAAGTAAACTTAGTTTGCGCCGCCTGTGGAATGCAATAAAAGTTTATACAAGCTTTCAGGGAAGCCGTCTACTCAACAAGCCATTGCAATGGGGTTACCCAATCTCAATTTCGGTTGAGCCGACAACATTCTGCAACCTTCGCTGCCCCGAATGCCCGAGCGGGTTAAGAGAATTTACGCGACCAACAGGAATGCTGCAAAAAGATTTCTTCAGACAGACCATAGATGATATATATAAGGATCTTTTGTATCTGATATTTTACTTTCAGGGTGAGCCGTATTTAAACCGTGATTTTTTGG
>JBKJSX010000003.1:0-9943 GCA_046594375.1 Chitinophagaceae bacterium | reverse complement strand
CTCGTATCAGATTACAGCCAGAACTTTAAAATTTCAGGTAATAATAACAGTGAATCAATCTTTGAAATTCAAACCGGCATTACCGCTAATTGCGATGCGGTAAGTCCTTTATTTACTAATGGGCAGGGAGCAAGAGCTATCAAGGGCTGGAATGATTTAGGTTTTGGATTAAATAATCCTACACTTGATCTGGCAAATGCATTCGAACCTGGTGATACAAGAAACAATGCCACTATCATATATGTAACTCCTACCGTTTCCGCCGGCCCAAATCCCGGTACTATTTTATATGATGGTTTTAGAATTCCGACCCAAGATTCTGTCCAAAATCCCCGTTACAGTTATAAAGCCCATGAACTTACAACCTGCAATGGCAGTAAAGATCTTAAACCAAAAAATATCCGTTTAATAAGGTATGCTGAAGTGTTATTAATATATGCTGAAGCAGCTTCACAAATCGCTAACGCCGGTGAGGCTTTGTCCAAATTAAATTTAGTTAGAGCAAGAGCTGCTCTCACCGCCTCTGCATCAGCAACACAAGCCGATATCTGGAAAGAACGCCGCGTAGAACTTGCAATGGAACAGGACCGCTTTTTTGATTTAGTGCGCCAGGGAAGGGCAGGCGTTGTTCTAAGAGCACATGGCAAAGCATTTACGGATGGGAAAAATGAATTGTTCCCAATTCCTCAAAACCAAATTGATTTAAGCGGAGGACGGCTTAAACAAAATCCCGGTTATCAATAATATTTAATTTTTAAAAATAAATTTATTAAAATGAAAATAGCTAAACCAACGTATCTTATAATACTGTTTTGTATTATCACATTAGCATCCTGTATCAAAGCAAATTACGACGATGATTTTACAAAAGCGCCACCACCACCTATTGGAGGATTTTTAGCATCCAGTGAAATAGCGACTCCTAACCTACTTGCCTTTTGGAATTTTGAGGGCAACAATAATGAAACAAAATCAGGTACAGCGCCGGGCATTGTTACAAATGCTTCCTTTACTACAGGCATCAAAGGCCAGGCATTGCGTTTAACTGGGGGATATTTATTGTATCCTACTATTGCTGCCTTAAGCACTAAAGATGCACTGGCAAGTTGTTCGATAAGCCTATGGATAAAAGTGGCAAATAACGGATCTACATTTTCTGAGTTTTTTACTCTGGCAAGGGATACAACAAAAGAAAATGATTGGTTAACTATTTTAAATGTAGGCGCCGAAACAGGACAATCAGTTGCAAATACATATATTGATCTGCATAGCTGGATAGGTACTTATCCCGCAGGCACCAGAAATGGCGGAGACAATATTAATGACTATGGAAATGCTGGGGTAGATTATCAGACAGTACCCAATAACGGGAGTAATTGGATACACTATGTAATGAGATATGATGCAGCATCAGAAAATATTGACCTTTTTGCGAATGGCGTAAGAGTATCTAATAATAATTTTCGTAATAGAAAAGGTTTAGGCCCGATTGTAATGCCAACGCCTACGCAGGTTGTAATTGGGGCGTTTTCCAATATGTCCACTAAATTCTCTAAATCAAATACCTTGGGCTTTCATGGTTTATTAAATGGTTCGATAGATGAATTAAGAGTGTACAATAAAGCACTTAACGATTTAGAAATTTCAGCCCTTTATCAATTGGAAAAGTCAGGAAGATAATCTTTAATAAAATTTAAAGAGGCTGCCTGTTATGGCGGCCTCTGCTTTTATTAAAAGTTTCAATGAAAGCAACATTCTTTTCATTTAATCAAGCTACAAGTGGATTTAAGACAAACTCAAACATACCTTAGCACCAGGTAGAAGTAAGAGATACAAAATGGATCAATACTAAAAAGGGTATGGTAAATGTTAGCAGGAAATATTAAAGACTTACAGTTTTATACACCCGTGAAATATGTATAAGTACTTTTTGTTTACAAATTTGGAACCTATGTCTAAAAAATATCTTGGTTTATTATTGCTTTGTTTGTTCGGGCTTTGTTGCGTTAGCACTAAAAAAATCGATAGTAGTGGCAATATCACTCCTCACCCGCCTGAACGTTTTGCAATTCCTATCGGACCAATTGTAGATGTATGGTTAACTAAAAGTGACCAAACTGTTCTACTCCAAAAGCAACCGACAAATTCATTTGGAACAACTGGTAACAGCTACCCTTACATAGATGTTGATACAACAACTATAATGCAAACTATTGATGGATTTGGTTATACATTAACGGGGGGCAGTGCTTACCTTATAAACAAAATAAACGCTGCCGGAAGATCAGCTTTATTAAATGAATTATTCGGGAATAAGAATAATCAAATTGGGATCAGCTATTTGAGACTAAGCATCGGAGCATCAGATCTCAATGCTTCTGTATTTAGTTATGATGATATGCCGGCAGGACAAACTGATGTTACGCTAAGTAATTTTAATTTTTCCCAGGATACAGTTGATCTCATTCCAGTTTTAAAACAAATTCTTTTGATCAATCCTGCTATAAAAATATTAGGCTCGCCGTGGAGCCCACCTGTTTGGATGAAAGATAATGGAAGCTCGATAGGTGGAAGTTTATTACCCCAATATTATGATGTATATGCCCGGTATTTTGTAAAGTACATTCAACAAATGCAGGCAAAAGGAATTGCTATCGATGCAATAACCATTCAGAATGAGCCACTACACGGAGGCAATAATCCAAGCATGCTTATGTCTGCTGCTCAACAGGCAGATTTTATAAAGAATAATCTTGGCCCTGCCTTTCAAAATACAAACATTAAAACAAAGATCATTGTTTGGGATCATAATTGTGATAATCCAACTTATCCAATTACAATTTTAAATGATCCATCAGCACGGCAATTCATAAACGGTTCTGCTTTCCATCTTTACAATGGAAACGTCAGTGCCTTATCAACTGTTCATTTCGCTTATCCTGATAAGCAATTATATTTTACAGAACAATGGACAGGCGCCAAGACAAGTTTTGAGGAAGATCTGAAATGGCACATTAAAAATGTGATCATCGGAACCATGCGTAACTGGAGTAAAAATGCACTGGAGTGGAACCTTGCAAGTGATCCTTCATACAATCCACATACGCCGGGTGGTTGCACAGAATGCAAAGGAGCTATAACTATTTCAGGATCTTCAATAATACGAAATGTTGGTTATTACATTATTGCTCATGCTTCTAAGTTTGTACCTGCAGGTTCTGTAAGAATTGCCAGTAATATTGCTGTCAACTTGCCGAATGTAGCTTTTAAAACCCCGGATGGGAAAAAAGTATTGATCGTACTGAACGAAGGCACAACAATAGCCTCATTTAATATCCGCTTTAATGGAAAATGGATAAATACTTCATTAATTTCCGGTGCAGTTGCTACTTATATTTGGTGATCAAATAAATTAAAATTTATCAGTATGAAAAAAATTCTTTTTGCCGTAATTTTTTTACCCGTAATTGGTTTTAGTCAGCTTAATAAAACCAGTATAACATCTAAACAAAAAAATTACAGCACTTCAGGTAAAAAAATCATCGTATACACAACAGCAGAAAATACCAATAACAGGCTGACAGTTACAGACAATTTACAATTTAAAAATGTGGGTCAGCCTAAGGAAACGCAGGTATGTGTTTTTGTTGATCCTTCAAAAACGTTTCAATCTTTTTTTGGTATAGGTGGAGCGCTTACAGACGCTGCTGCAGAAACTTTTTATAAAATGCCAAAAGATAAGCAGCAGGAATTTCTGAAAGCATATTTTGATAAACAAAGTGGTATTGGTTACACTGTTGCCCGTACTAATATCAGCAGTTGCGATTTCAGCAGCGATACATACAATTATGTGCAGGAAGGTGATGCAGCATTAAAAACATTCAACATTCAGCATGATAAAAAATTTAAGCTCCCTTTCATAAAAGAAGCAATGAATGCAGCAGGCGGCAGGCTGAAGTTATTTGCCAGTCCCTGGAGCCCGCCGGCATTTATGAAGGATAATAATGATGTGCTTAATGGAGGTAAACTTAAAAAAGAATTCTATCAGCCCTGGGCTAATTATTATACAAAGTTTATTAAGGCTTTTCAAAAAGAAGGCGTGCCTGTTTGGGGAATTACTATCCAAAATGAACCCATGGCAACACAAAGATGGGAGTCGTGTGTTTATACAGGCGAAGAAGAAAGAGATTTTTTAAAAAATTACTTAGGCCCCACTATGCAAAAAGAAGGTTTAAGTGATAAAAAAATAATCGGGTGGGATCACAACAGGGATTTGCTGTATCAGCGGGCAAGTACTTTATTAAACGATCCTGGTGCCGCAAAGTATTTATGGGGCATTGGGTTCCATTGGTACGAACCCTGGAGTGGCGGGGATCCTATGTATGATAATGTAAAATTGGTGCATGAAACTTTTCCCGACAAAAATTTATTATTTACCGAAGGTTGCAAAGAAGAGTTTGATCTAAATAAAGTGAATGACTGGAAATTGGGAGAAAAGTATGCAGTGAATATGATACATGATTTTAATAATGGAATGACAGGTTTTACAGATTGGAATATTTTGTTGGATGAAACCGGGGGACCTAACCATGTAGGTAACTTTTGCTTTGCTCCAATTCATGCAAATACAAAAACGGGAGAATTGATTTATACCAACGAATATTATTACATCGGTCATTTTTCAAAATTCATCAAGCCGGGTGCCAGGAGAGTTGTAAGCAGTGCCACCCGCAGCCAGTTGCTTACTACAGCATTTAAAAATGAAGATGGTAAAGTGATTGTGATCGTAATGAATCAAAGCAGTAACAAAATTCCATATTTATTATGGATTAACGGAAGTGCAGCAGAGGTTAATAGCTCCCCGCATTCCATTGCTACATTAGTTTTTTAAAAAAGAAATTAAACAGATACCATAAGATCAGCAATTTCATTTATTAATTTTTTTTCATGAAGAGATTTCTTTTCCTCGTAAGTATTGCCATTATTACTTTTGATAGTTGTAAAAAAAGTGATTCCGGAGGTATCGTTACACCACCTCCTGCTTCTGCATCATTTTCTTCTTTGAGTGTTACAGTAAATGGAATAAATAATGGATCAACGTATTATGGGACAAACACAAATCCGATTTTAAAATTCTCTTTCTCTGCGCCAATCAATCATACTTCAGTAAATAATTCATTTACATTAAAAGATAATACAGGTACGGCAATTTCTTACAATACTTCTTACGAACATAATGACAGCACTGTTGTTATACAACCTGCCTCAGCACTAAGATTTATTACAAAATATAATTCAGGTTTTTCTACTGATCTAAAATCACAGGCAGGTATTTCTCTTCAATCTTCTGTTACCATAAATTTTACAACAGCAATAGATTTTTCTGATAAATTTACGGTGATTTCTGACAATGCATTGCTTGATCTTGTGCAACAACAAACCTTTAAATATTTTTGGGATTTTGCTCATCCTGTAAGCGGACTTGCCAGAGAAAGAAGCAATGGAGATAACGAAGTAATTACCTCTGGCGGCTCCGGTTTTGGAATCATGGCAATTGTTTCAGGCGTTAGCAAAAATTTTATTACAAAGCAGCAGGGATTGGTTCGTATGCAAACCATTGTTGGCTTTTTAAAAAACACAGCACAAAAATTTCACGGCGCGTTTCCCCATTGGCTAAATGGAACAACAGGTGTAGTTATTCCTTTCAGCACAAAGGATAATGGAGCAGACCTTGTTGAAACTTCTTATTTAATGGAGGGACTTCTTACAGCAAGACAATTTTTTACCGGCACAGATGCAGCAGAAACTGCTTTGCGCAACGACATAAATATTTTGTGGAACGGAGTTGAATGGAATTGGTTTCGTCAAAGTAATCAGAATGTTTTGTATTGGCATTGGAGCCCTTCTTTTAACTGGGATATGAATGTGCAACTTAAAGGATGGAATGAAGCTTTGACTACTTATGTTCTTGCTGCTTCGTCAACATCTTATTCAATTCCAAAAATTGTTTATGATAACGGATGGGCATCCAATGGAAGCATAAAAAACGGGACAATTTATTTTGGCATTCCTTTACCACTCGGTCCCTCTTTAGGAGGACCATTATTCTTTGAGCATTATTCTTTTCTTGGGATCAATCCTAACGGCTTAAACGATGTGTATGCAAATTATCAAACACAAACAATCAATCATACAAAGATCAATTACGAATATTGCAAGGCTAACCCAAAAGGATTTTACGGCTATAGCAATTTATGCTGGGGATTAACAGCAAGCGATATACAGGGCGGTTATACAGCCAGCTCTCCAACAAATGATGTAGGTGTAATTGCACCCACTGCAGCGCTATCCTCATTTCCTTACACTCCAACTGAATCAATGCAGGCGCTTAAATTTTTTTATTATAAATTAGGTGATAAAATTTGGGGGCCTTACGGATTTAAAGATGCGTTTAGTTTGCACGATACATGGTTTGCTGATTCGTATCTAGCAATTGACGAGGGACCAATTATTGTAATGATAGAAAATTACAGAACAGGTTTGCTCTGGAATTTATTTACCAGTTGCCCGGAAGTAAAAACAGGCATGAAAAATCTTGGATTCACTGCGCCGTATCTTTAAAAGTCAGTAAGCATAAATCTTACAGGATTTTGAGCCACAATAATTAGATAAGCATCAAACCTGTCAGGCACAGAGGATTTTCATTCTTTTAAACTAAAACATGTACCAAAAAAAATATTTACTGCTTACTTTATTCTTCCTGATTACAGCGTGCAGCAGCAACAGGCAATTAGCAAATAATAAATTTCAACTTTCAAAACAAGATGAAGAATTATATACGCTGGTAGAAAAACAAACTTTCCAATATTTCTGGGATGGCGCAGAGTCAACAAGTGGGATGGCGAGAGAGCGATTTCATGAAGATGGTATTTATCCGGCAGATGATAAAAATGTTGTAACTACGGGTGGCAGCGGCTTCGGTGTTATGGCAATTCTTGCAGGCATTAACCGGAATTTTATTACAAAAGATGAAGGAAGAAAAAGGTTAGAAAAGATTGTAAGCTTTCTTGAAAAAGCAGATCGCTTTCATGGAGCATGGTCGCACTGGATATTTGGTGAAACAGGAAAAGTAAAACCATTCGGCAGAAAAGATAATGGAGGTGATCTTGTGGAAACTTCTTTTATGCTGCAAGGGTTACTTTGCGTACGGCAATATTTTCAAAACGGAAATGCAGAAGAAAAATATCTTGCACAAAGAATTGATAAGCTTTGGAAAGAAGTTGAGTTTGATTGGTACCGCAATGGCAAAAATGTTTTGTACTGGCATTGGAGCCCAACATATAATTGGGAAATGAATTTTGCAGTTACCGGCTACAACGAATGTTTAATAATGTATGTGCTTGCTGCTTCCTCACCCACACACACAATTCCTGCAGCAGTGTATCACGAAGGCTGGGCAAAAAGCGGTATGATAAAAGACATTACAACAAAGTATGGGTATACATTACATCTCTCTCACAATGGAGCGCCGGAATATGGTGGTCCGCTGTTTTGGGCACACTACTCTTATCTTGGTTTAGACCCTCATGGGCTAAAAGATGAGTATGCAGATTACTGGGAAGAAAATAAAAACCAGGCTTTAATAAATCATGATTGGTGTGTAGACAATCCAAAAAAATATAAAGGCTATTCAAATAATAGCTGGGGCCTTACTGCCAGCTATTCTGTAAAAGGATATGCAGCTCATGCACCCGGAAAGCAAGATCTTGGTGTAATCTCTCCAACTGCCGCACTTGCTTCCATGCCCTACACACCGCAATATTCAATGCAGGCAATGCGGCATTGGCAAAATGACATGAGCGATAAATTATGGGGGACGTATGGTTTTTATGATGCTTTTAGTGAAACAGATAATTGGTATCCTAAGCAATATCTTGCCATTGACCAGGGGCCAATTGTTGTTATGATGGAAAACTACCGCAGTGGTTTACTCTGGAAATTATTTATGAGTTGCCCTGAAATAAAAGGAGGATTAAAAAAATTAAAATTTAAAAGTCCCTATCTAAACTAAGATGATAAGTAATAGAAAAATATTTTGCTTTTTAGTTTTCACTTGTCTATCCATCTACTCTCTTGCTCAAAAAAAACAAACCACTTATTGTAATCCTGTAAATATTGATTATGGTTACACTCCTATTCCCAATTTTACAGAATGGGGTAAACACCGGGCCACAGCAGATCCAGTTATAGTGAAGTATAAAAACGATTATTATTTATTCTCAACAAACCAATGGGGTTATTGGTGGAGCAGTGACATGCTAAACTGGAATTTTAATTCCAAAAAATTTTTGCGACCGTGGAATGCAGGATATGATGAACTATGTGCACCCGCGGTTGGGATAATTGGCGATACAATGATCGTATTGGGGTCAACCTACACAAACAATTTTACCATTTGGATGAGCACTGATCCAAAAAATAATAAATGGAAACCCCTCGTAGATTCATTTTCACTCGGTGGCTGGGATCCTGCATTTTTTACAGACGATGATGGAAAATTATACATGTACAATGGCAGCAGTAACCGTTATCCAACTTACGGGATAGAACTCAACCGCAAAACATTGCAACCCATAGGTACAAGAAAAGAGATGTATTTTCTTGAAGAGTGGAGATACGGATGGCAACGCTTTGGCGAATACATGGACAATACTTTCCTGGATCCATTTATTGAAGGATCATGGATGACAAAACACAATAGAAAATATTATTTACAGTACGGTGCGCCGGGCACAGAATTTAGCGGCTATGCTGATGGTGTTGTTGTAGGCGATAATCCATTAGGTCCTTTTACGCCTCAATCATTACCCTTCTCCTATAAGCCAGGAGGCTTTGCAAGAGGTGCTGGCCACGGTGCAACTTTCCAGGATGTATATAACAATTGGTGGCACGTATCAACCATCGCTATTTCAGTGAAAAATAATTTTGAAAGAAGGATAGGAATATGGCCTTCAGGTTTTGATAAGGATGATGTAATGTACATGGATGCAGCATTTGGTGATTATCCGCATTACCTTCCGGCCACTTCAACCTCCCCCTCGGGTAAGATAGGTGGGGCCTTTACAGGTTGGATGCTTTTGAATTACAATAAACCCGTTACAGTTTCATCCACACTCGGCAGTTATTATCCAAACTTTGCAGTTGATGAAAATATAAAAACTTATTGGAGTGCTAAGTCTGCAAAAAAGGGTGAATGGATACAAACTGATCTTGGTAACATCTCAACAGTAAATGCAATTCAAATTAATTATGCAGACCAGGATGTAACATTTTTAGGAAAGTCCCTCGGAGTTTATCATCAATATAAAATTTACGAATCCAAAGATGGGGAAATATGGAATGTATTAGTTGATAAAAGCAACAATAAAACTGATATTCCACATGATTTTGTTGAATTGCATCAACCTGTACAGACAAGATTTTTAAAACTGGAAAATATTCATATGCCAACGGGCAAATTTGCCATAGGCGGATTTCGTGTATTTGGAAATGGCAATGGTAGAAAACCTGATACAGTAAAGACTTTTATCGTTTTACGAACTGAAAAAGATCCCCGCAGTGCATGGATAAAATGGAGCCCTGTTGATAATGCTTTTGCTTATAATATTTATACAGGTGTTGCTCCCGGCAAATTGTACAATTGCATCATGGTGCATTCTGCTAATGAATATTATTTTAAAGCAATGGATAAAAATATGCCTTATTATTTTTCAATTGAAGCTATAAACGAGAATGGAGTATCAAAAAAAACCAAAGTGATCAAAGTGAATAATTAATTTTTTTATGAAATCATTTTTAAAATTCCGGGTCGTAGTTTTTTTTATTTCCTTGTCTGCACAAAATGTATGTGCACAACAACATCCCGCTTTTTGGGATGAGATAC
>JBKJSX010000188.1:0-8217 GCA_046594375.1 Chitinophagaceae bacterium | reverse complement strand
ATAGTGAGCAGCAGGGTGCATTCGGCAAGGGTTTTTTCCAGTGGTGTATCAGGATATAGTCATCACCGCTTTGGCAACATCAATAAAAAATTATTTAAGGCATTGGTCATCCCAGGTGTTATCGGTGCAATTATCGGCGCAACATTAGCTTACTTTGGTCAAAAATATTCTGCGTATATACGTATCCCACTTTCAATCTACACTGCATACCTTGGTTATTTTATTTTACGCAAGGCCTTCAGAAAATATAAAACTGAAGATAAAATAAAACGTGCCGGTATTTTAGCATCTGCAGGAGGTTTTATGGATGCGTTTGCAGGCGGAGGCTGGGGCGCTTTAGTTACCAGCACCTTAATTTCAAAAAGAAAAAATCCACGGTATGTTATTGGTTCCGTATGCCTCGCTGAATTTTTTGTTGTGCTTGCAAGTTCAATTACCTTTTTCATTTTTCTAAAAAGTTTACCGCTTATTGATATTGCAGGTCTTATTATTGGAGGCTTGCTGGCAGCGCCATTGGCAGCAAGACTTGTAGGCAAGTTGCCCATCAAAACAATGTTCATTGGTGTGGGAGCAATTGTTATTATCACAAGCGCCATAACACTTTGGCGTGTGTTAGGCGGTCTTTTAAATAAATAGATTCTATATAATGAACCGCAAAATATTTTAATTATATAACTGAAAAAAACAGGTAATACCTTTGTAACAAAATTTATTACAAATGAATATAATAGATCTTAGAAGAAAGAAAGGAGATTTCGGATTTGAAGCTACTGATGCCAATGGGCATGTTATACAATTAGACACAAGTGATGAAACGGGAGGAATTAATTTTGGGTTTCGCCCGATGCAATCGTTGCTTGCAGGTTTAGGTGGATGCAGTGGAATTGATATTATTTCTATCTTAAAAAAACAAAGGATTATTGTTGAAGATTTTTCAATGAAGATAAAAGGAGAAAGGGAGAAAGGGAAAGAACCATCCTTATGGGAATCTGCCCATATTGATTTTGTATTTACAGGAAATATCGAGATTGAAAAAGCAGAGAGAGCGTGTGCCTTATCTATAACTAAATATTGTTCTGTTGCTGAAACGTTACGGCGCTCAGGAACAAAGATCACATGGAGTGTTGTTGTAAATAGCTCCCTGTCCCCCGAAGGGGGAACTTAGTTTGTTTGTTTATTAAATATTTAGATGCACATTAAATTTTGTAAGGCTATAAAGAAATAGAGATGATTGAACACAGTAATAAATAATATTAAATATTCAATGTATAACAATTAGAATCTTCATAACCTTCTCCTTTTCTCCCCTTTAGGGGGATAGGGGGAATAATCTTCTCCATTTCTCCCTTCGGGGGATAGGGGGCTAAAAATAAATTATGGCATTACATCCTATTACAAAAGCTATAAGAACACAAACAGAACGTACCAGCCAGGGAGAACATTCTACGCCATTATTTATTACCAGTAGTTTTTGTTTTGATAATGCAGAAGATATGAGAGCTGCATTTGCAGATGAAACAGATGATAATATTTACAGCAGGTTTACTAATCCTTCGGTTACAGAGTTCATAAACAAAATGGTTGACCTTGAAGGAGCAGAAGCAGGTGTAGCTACAGCTACAGGCATGAGCGCTGTTTTTGCAACTTTTATGGCGCTGCTAAAAAAGGGAGATCATCTTTTATCATGCAATGCAATTTTTGGAAGCACGCATAATATTATAAAAAAATATTTGCCTAATTATGGAATTGAATGCAGTTATGTAAGCGCAGATAAACCTGCAGAATGGGAAGCCGCTATTCGTCCCAATACAAAAATGATCTACCTGGAAACACCAACCAATCCGGGACTGGATATTATTGATCTTGAATTTGTTTCTTCTCTTGCTAAAAAATATAATCTTATTTTAAATGTAGATAATTGTTTTGCCACACCATTAAACCAGCGACCGATTGAATTTGGTGCACACATCGTTTTACATTCGGCAACTAAATGGATAGATGGCCAGGGAAGAGTATTGGGTGGTGTTATTGTGGGTGATAAAAAACTCATCAACGACATTTATTTATTCGTACGAAACACAGGCCCTGCCTTGTCGCCATTTAATGCATGGGTGCTGAGCAAAAGTTTGGAAACATTAGATGTACGCATGGAACGTCATGCAAAAAATGCATTGCAGATTGCCATTGCATTGGAAACACATCCTAAAATAGCATGGTTAAAATATCCGTATTTAAAAAGTCATCCGCAACATAATATTGCAATTAAACAAATGCAAAATGGCGGCGGTATTGTTTGCTTTGAAGTGAAAGGCGGACTGGAGAGCGGCAAAACTTTTCTAAACAGTTTACAATTATTATCTGTTACTGCAAACTTAGGAGATACAAGAAGTATTGCATCTCACCCCGCAAGTACAACACATGGCAAACTAACAGAAGCCGAACGTGCAGAAGTAAATATTACTCCCGGACTTATTCGTATTTCTGTGGGGTTGGAATATGTTGATGATATTTTGAATGATATTTTACAGGCATTGGAAAAATGCTGATGAGCAAGTACTTACTTTGGGTTACAGAAAGTAAAATACATTGATTTAGTTAGTTGTCGAATAATTTTCATCATACCGCAATATTCACTTCCTTATTTTAATAAGAAGGTCTTTATTAATGAATAGTTGAAGACTGATTCCTTTTACAAGGATTAGTCATAAGAAATAATAGTTCCTGTATTTGCCAGAAGAAACCGCAGTTGAAACTCCGGTTGAAAAATTAAATACAGTACAATAAAAACATTCGCATTGGAGATATACAATCTTATTACCATTATTATTGTTTTAACCGCCTTGTTTGGTTATATCAATTTTCGTTTTATAAAATTGCCGGCGACAATTGGCATAATGATTATATCGTTAGTGGTTTCTTTAATGGTTATTGCGACCAGTTGGTTGCATCCCGGTTTGTTTATAACAATTACAGATCTTATTAAGACCATTGATTTCAATACAGCATTAATGAAGGTAATGTTGGCTTTTTTATTGTTCGCCGGAGCTATACATATTGATGTAAAACAATTAAAAAAAGAAAGTGCGGCAATCATAACCTTTTCTACTATAGGAGTTGTAGTCTCCACTTTTATAATAGCAGCATTGATGTTTGTTGTAACTAATTGGTTCGGTATACCAATCGGTTTTATTTACTGTTTGATGTTTGGTGCATTAATTTCTCCTACAGATCCTATTGCTGTTTTAGGCATTTTAAAGAAAGCCAAAATACCACCAACACTGGAAATGAAAATATCAGGAGAAAGTTTATTTAATGATGGAGTAGCTGTAGTGGTTTTTATTACCATTTATGAAATAATAAAAGTAGGTTATGATAATGTTACTGCTTTGCAGATAGGATGGCTCTTTTTAAAAGAAGCAGGTGGCGGCCTGCTCTTCGGTTTGCTTTTGGGGTATGTTGGTTTTTGGGCGTTACGCTCCATAGAGAATTATGTGATAGAAGTATTAATAACATTGGCAATTGTAATGGGTGGTTATGGTTTCGCTGATTACCTGCACATTAGTGGACCGTTAGCAATGGTAGTTGCTGGTATAGTTACCGGCAACAAAAGTCTTGAAGAAGGAACAAGTGATGTAACAAGAGATTACATTGATAAATTATGGGAGATGATGGATGAAGTATTGAACGCCATTTTATTTTTACTCATAGGTTTTGAAATGTTGATTATTCCATTCAATCAAACCTTGTTTTGGTTGGGTTGTGTAACAATCTTTATTGTTTTATTAGCAAGATTTATTTCCGTTGCCATGCCGATAGCTGTGTTGCGATTTGGTAAAACCTTTGAAAGAAATGCCATCCCTATTTTAACCTGGGGCGGTTTACGGGGTGGCATATCTGTAGCATTGGCTTTGTCGTTGCCCAAAAGTTCTTACAGTGAAGTATTTGTTTCTATTACTTACATTGTCGTATTGTTTTCTATAATAGTGCAGGGATTAACCATTGGTAAGTTTGCAAAAAAACTAGCTCAATGAGGCATTTTAATTAAAAATTTATCAGCTAAAATTCTTTAATAAAAATTATTATGAATGATATTTTAAAAAAACTCGAAGCCTATTATCACGGCTTCTTAAAATCAATACCACAAGTAGGGTTGGCAATTTTAATTATAATTATTGGCGTATTACTGGCAAACTGGCTTACTAACATATTTCAAAAGAAAATAAGAAGAAAATCTCATGACCCGCTGATGAGTAATTTTTTGGCTAAAGCCATAAAATTGATATTTATAATATGTATTATTTTGCTTGCTTTAAATACTGCCGGGCTGAATAATATTGCCTCAGCGATAGTGGCAACAGCCGGGGCTTCAGCTATTGTTATCGGGTTTGCATTTAAAGATATTGCCGAAAATTTTTTAGCGGGTATCATACTTGCTTTTAATCGCCCCTTCCATATAAATGATACAGTTCAAATCGAAAATGTTTTTGGCAAAGTAAAATCAATGGAATTTCGGTATACTAAAATACTGACTTTCGATGGTCGCAATGTTTACATACCTAATTCCGATGTTTTAACAAAGCCGGTATTTAATTTTACTGAAGATGGTTTTTACCGTTCGGATTTTATTGTGGGAATAGCTTATGAGAACGATATTGAAAAAGCAAAAAAAATAATTCTATCATGTATTGATGCAGAAGCCGCAATTATAAAAGATGATATTCATATAAACTTTGTTGCCGAAGATGAATTAGCTGCAAGCACTGTGAACTTGAAAGTATTTTTTTGGGTTAGTACCGAGGATTTTCGAAGGGGTACATTGCAAACAAGAGGAAGACTTTTACAAAGTGTAAAAACAGAGCTTGAAGCAAATGGATTTAACCTGCCTGCTAACATCACAGAACTTAAATTTTATGAAGCTTCCAAAAGCTTTGCCATAACTAACATTAATAAAGATGAAGTAGAAAAAAATAAAGATTAATAGTGCAGAAAATATTAATCTGATATTAGCACAATGAGAAAATACATCCAAGACATATTAAGTTTAAGGGCAACTTCCGATTTTGAAAAAACAAAGTCAACCATCAGCGACGGTGTTACTTTGCGGGGGTATAACTTATGGATATTGCTTTGTTCATCTATTCTTGCATCTATCGGTTTAGATACAAACTCAACTGCTATTATCATTGGCGCAATGCTCATATCGCCATTAATGTCACCCATTCTAGGCGTTGGCTTATCCGTTGCCATTCATGATAAACAATTGCTCATCCGTTCATTAAGAAATCTCGCATTAGCTGTATTGATTAGTCTTTTTGCATCCGTTATATATTTTGTACTTACACCATTAGGGCAAATTACAAGTGAAGAGCAGGCAAGAACATTTCCAACATTACTTGACGTATTAGTGGCACTCTTCGGAGGTATTGCCGGCATCGTTTCAATTTCAAGACACGACCAGACAAACGCTATACCCGGCGTTGCCATTGCAACGGCATTAATGCCGCCGCTTTGTACCGCAGGCTTTGGTTTGGCTACTATGCAATGGAGTTACTTTTTGGGAGCCTTTTATTTGTTCTTTATCAATGCAGTTTTTATAAGTTTAGCAACATACCTTATTGTTAAGTACCTGCACTTTCCTGAAAAAGAATTTGTAAATAAAAAATTGCAGCAGAAATATTCTTATTGGTTTACCGCAATAAGCATAATTGTATTAGCGCCCAGTGTTTATTTTTTATACACAGTTTATCAAAAGGAAAAAATTAAAAGAGAGATAAGTACGTTAGTAATAAATCCCATAAAGAAACAGGGAAATGAAATACTGAAGTGGGATATTACAGGAAACGATACGGCAAAGTTTATAAAAGTTTATCATTCAGGAAAGCCATTAATTGATAGTATTAAAGCAGCCATTGACAGCTCCTTGAAAAGCCATAGCATGGCAAAATACCACCTGCAATCAATGCGTGTAAATATGACGAAGGAAGAAATTAACGAATTAAGCGCCGATGTATCAAGACAAATGTTTCAGCAATTACAATTACAACAAATGGATGATGAAGAAAAGAGCCATATTGCTGATACATTATCTTTCAGGCAACTTACAACTGAAGCCAGGGCTGCATTCCCTTTTATTGACTCGTTATATAATGGATGGCTTATTATGGCCAATTCGTTATCCCGTTCCGATACAATTCCTATCGTTTTTTATAAAGCAAAAAAGAAAATCACCAAAGCGCAATCAAAACAACTCTATAATTTTCTTGTTGCGTGTTTTAATAAGGACTCGGTACTCTTAATAAAAAAATAATTTGTATAAAGCAACAAATAGCACAGAGAAATAAACTTAAATTTTATTAATATGAAAAAAATATTGGTTTTAATTAACGACTATAATGTACCCACCACCGCTTTAAATTATGCAATAAAACTTGCCGTTCAAGATGATGCAACCTTATTTGGCATTTTTGCCCAAACCCTCAAATACAGTGACGACAGTTATCTTTTTCCAAATGACATAAATCTCACCGATAAAGATTTAACTGCTGCTACAGACGATGATGAACACTTGCAGGTATTGGATTCAAGTATAAAGTTATTTACCAATACCTGCGAAGCATCAAATGTTTCTTTTAAAACCCATACTATCACCACTAACCATTTAGATACACTAATAGACTACAGTGCTTTTGCCGACCTAATTGTAAGCGATGCAGACACACCACCAATTCATTATTCAATTAACAGATTCTTGGCAGCTACTCATTGTCCCGTATTAATGATTAATAAAGATTACACTAACACTGACACATTAGTATTTGCTTACGACGATAAGTTGTCAAGTATAAACGCAATCAGATTGTTTACGTATCTTTTTAGTTTTTACAAAAATTTACCCGTTCATTTTGTATCTGTGTTACCAACAAATGTGCTGGGGCTAGAGTATGACGACCTGATAAAAGAGTGGCTGCCACTGCATTATCCGAATGCAAAAATTGAAATAATTAAGGGCGAAACAAAAAACGAACTTACAAATTATATCAACAGTTTAACCAATCCAATGATTGTTATGGGCGCTTTCGGCAGAAGTTCATTGTCAAGATTTTTTAAAGAGAGCCATGCCAATTATATTATGACGCAAACAAATGCGCCAATATTTATAGCACACAATTAATTTTTTTTAATGATTAAAAGTTTTATAGTTTTCGCTGTATTTATTTTCTTTTTGGTAAATATGAGCTGCAAACAAGGCAAGAGTAATGATAAACAAAAACGAGTAGTTCGTGACACAACCATCACACCTGCCAATGCTTATTCAGAAATATTTTTAGATAGTGTATTGCTGGAAAACTTTATAATTAAAGAAGTTAAAACAGATAGCATCGCACATTACATGCGCAACTTTTATAACTCACGCAATTATAATTTTGCCTGGTTCGATGCTAATGGATTAACCATACAGGCAGAAGGTTTCTGGAATGCACATGACAGAGTGATATTACAAACAAATGACAGCAGTATTTTTGATAAACAACTACACCAAATTGTTGACACCCTGCTAAGCAATGACAGCAGTTTTACCATAGATAAAAATTTAATAGAACTTACTGAACTTCGGTTTACCGAGCATTTCTTTCAATATATACAATATGCCTATTCGGGTAAGGTAAACCCTGAAGAAGTTCAATGGCATATTCCCAGACGCAAACTAAAACCCATTGATTTATTAGACAGTTTTTTGAACAGTAACAGCGGGGACTGGAAACCTTTAAATGAACCTTACCGGTTATTACAAAATCAACTATTTAAATATAGAGAAATAGAAAAAAATGGTGGGTGGAATAACATTATCATCAAGAAACAAAAATTTAAAGAAGGTGCCAAAGACAGCATCATTTTTTTTGTAAAAAAGCGGCTTTTTGTTACGGGTATTTATCCAACAGATGAATCAACTTTAAATTATAATTCAGAATTGGTAGCAGCTGTTAAACAGGCAGAGGCAAGTTTCGGGTTAACACAGGATGGTATTATTGATGCAGCATTAATACAGCAATTGAATATTCCGGTTGAAGAAAGAATGAAACAAATGCTTGTGAATTTGGAACGTATGAAGTGGATGCCTGAAGTGCCATCGAATTTTCTATTGGCAAACATTCCTGAGTACCGCCTTCATGTAGTAGAAAATGGCAAAGAAGTTTTAGGAATGAACATAGTTGTTGG
>JBKJSX010000179.1:0-4174 GCA_046594375.1 Chitinophagaceae bacterium | reverse complement strand
ACTTAGTATAGATATGGTTTCAATTACCATAATTCTTTCATGATCGCAAATCGGTTTATAAAGTTTAAATAATGATATGTCAGAACAAAAACTAAATAAAGATTCAATGCCTGACCTCCCTCTCAAAAAGAGAGGGAACGATGGTGAGGCTTTATCATCAATTGAAAAAATAAAAACTGCAAGTGATGGTTTGCGTGGAACCATTAAAGAAAGTCTTAACGATGAAATTACAGGCGCTATTCGTGAAGATGACCAGGCAGTAATAAAATTTCATGGTATGTACCAACAGGATGATCGTGACCGCCGGGAGGAAAGAGCAGAAAAAAAACTTGACAGGTTATATAGTTTTATGATCCGTTTACGATTGCCCGGAGGTTTTTTATTGCCTGAGCAATGGATAGCGATGCATGAGATTGCTGGAGAAAATTCCACGGGTGTAATAAAAATTACAACAAGACAAACAGTACAACTGCATGGAATTTTTAAATCTAAGATTAAGCCAACTATAAAAGCATTTAACGCCGCAAAGCTTGATTCCATCGCTACCTGCGGGGATATTAACCGCAATGTTACCTGCAGTTCAAATCCAAAACAATCTCCTCTTCATAAACAGATCTTTTCTTACGCAGAAAAAATAAGCGAGATGCTTATGCCTAAAACAAAAGCATATTATGAAATATGGCTGGACGAGGAAAAAATTATTGATAAGAAAGATGAAGAAGATCCGCTTTACCAGGATAGTTATATGCCACGTAAATTTAAAATTGCAATTGGAATTCCGCCAAACAATGATGTAGACGTTTTTGGTAATGATATTGGTTTGATAGCAATCATTGAAGATGAAAAATTGTTAGGTTTTAATATTGCGATCGGCGGAGGCTTATCAACAACACATGGTTTTGCTGAAACATATGCAAGGCTTGCAACTGTTATTGGTTTTGTAGACAGTGAAGAAAAAACTTTAAAAGCTATCTACGAGATACTTACCGTGCAAAGAGATTATGGAAACCGCAGCGATAGAAAACTTGCAAGATTAAAATATACGATTGATCGGTTAGGTGTTGATTGGTTTAAAGCAGAAGTTGAAAAGCGGCTTGGATTTACGTTTGAAGAAGCGAAGCCTTTCGCATTCACCAGCCGCAAAGATTATTTCGGTTGGGAACAAAACAACGATGGGCTTTGGAACTACACAGTTTTTGCAGAGAACGGAAGAGTGCTGGATGATGAAACAGTTGCATTAAAATCTGCATTGTTAGAAGTAGCAAAAACCGGCAAAGTAACTTTTCGCTTTACTGCAAATCAAAATGTAATTATCAGTGATATAAAAGAATCTGATAAAGAAACGATCAATAAAATTCTTACTGATTTTAAAATTATTGATCACACTGAATGCGCTTCATTGGTTCGCAAAAATTCAATGGCTTGTGTGGCGCTACCTACATGCCCGCTGGCACTAGCTGAGGCACAACGCTATCTTCCTTCATTGATTTCTAAAATTGAAAATTTATTAGATCAGCATCAATTGAGTGATGAGGATATAATTATAAGAATGACAGGTTGCCCCAACGGTTGCGCAAGATCTTACATCGCAGAAATTGGTTTTGTAGGAACAGGACCGGGCAAATACAACCTGCATTTGGGTGGAGATAATGAAGGAATGCGCTTAAATAAAATTTATAAAGAAAGTCTTGATGAGACTGCCATTTTACAGGAACTCAATAGTATGTTTGGAAATTTTAAAAATGAAAGGAACAAAAATGAATCTTTCGGCGATTATTCATTTAGAAAATATTTTGATTAAGAAATATAAAGAATGATTACAAAGCAACAAATTGTTTTCGCAATTCTGTTTATACCGCTTGCATCAAAAGCACAGCATAAAACAGAACACACCAATATGCTTTGGACAGGATATTATAATACAGTTCGTTTCAATAAAAATTGGTCTTTAGTTAGTGATGCACAATTGAGAACAAAAGACTGGACAGAGAAATGGTCGCAGCTTTTAATACGTTCCGGTTTGAGTTATGCTTTTGATGATCATATCACGGTTACAGGTGGATTTGCATTTTCTAAAAATGCACAGTATTTGGAGAAGCAATTGTTCTTAAAAAATGAATGGCGGCCGTGGCAGGAAATTTCTTACCAGGTTAAATTAAATAAAATAAATCTAACACAACGTATCAGGACAGAGCAACGGTTTCTTCAGCAGCTGGTAAATAATAATCTTGCTAAAACGTATGAATATATCTTTCGATTCAGGTACCGCTTTGATCTGCAAATTCCTTTACAGGAAACCAATCTGAAATTATTACTGGGTAATGAAGTAATGGTAAATCCCCTTTATATAAACACTACCCGATTTTTTGACCAGGATAGAATTTTTGCAGCCTTAAATTATAAATTGACTAACCATACAAGTTTACAACTTCAATATCTTAAAATATTTCAATGGCACAGTAATACATCGGTGCTTGATGATGCAAATGTTTTTCGGCTAAATATCTACCAACAATTTAGTTTCAAAAAAAATCAATATCCAAAATAATATTAAGTGGTAGAAGAAAAACAAAATATAATAACAGATAAAGGAAATAATTTATTCCCCGTTTTCCTAAAGCTGGAACAGCTGCAATTATTAATTATTGGCGGTGGTAATGTGGCTTTGGAAAAATTACAGGCTGTTATTCAAAATTCTCCGGCTACTTCTATTCGCCTGGTATCACTTACTATTCTTGAAAAAATTTATGAGCTTTCAAAAGAGAATTCGAATATCACCATTGAACAAAGGGCTTATTCCATAAATGATTTTGATAATGCAGATCTTATCATAGCTGCGGTAAACAATTTAAAAACAAGTGAGCAAATAAGAGACGATGCACACCGGGCAGGCAAGCTGGTAAACGTTGCCGATAAACCTGAGTTATGTGATTTTTATTTGAGTTCTGTAGTGAGAAAAGGAAATCTTAAGATCGCAATTTCTACAAATGGTAAATCTCCAACCATTGCAAAACGTTTAAAAGAAGTTATCACTAACATGATACCCGATGAAATGGAAGGTGTGTTGGATAATATGCAAATGCTCCGGCAGGGAATGAATGGCGATTTTTCTGAAAAAGTTAAACAGCTAAATGACATAACAAAAACGCTTGTTGCAAAACAGATAACAATACATGGCCCCGATATTCCTGAACAAAAAAAATGGCCCAAGATAGTTTTGTTATGTTTACTGGCATTTTGTTTTATGATATTAGGGCATGGAATTTTATCTTATGTTCCTTTTGAAAAAATTTCTGAGGGTATACAATCTATCCCAAAATATATTGACACTACTGCATTCTTAATAATGTTTATCACAGGCTTTTTTGCACAAATGGTTGATGGCTCTTTGGGTATGGGCTATGGCACTATCTCTACAACTTTTCTTTTAGCCTATGGTATTAACCCTGCAATAGTGAGCAGCAGGGTGCATTCGGCAAGGGTTTTTTCCAGTGGTGTATCAGGATATAGTCATCACCGCTTTGGCAACATCAATAAAAAATTATTTAAGGCATTGGTTATCCCAGGTGTTATTGGCGCAATTATCGGCCCAACATTAGCCTATTTTGGTCAAAAATATTCTGCATATGTACGTATCCCACTTTCAATCTACACTGCATACCTTGGTTATTTTATTTTACGCAAGGCCTTCAGAAAATATAAAACTGAAGATAAAATAAAACGTGCGGGCATTTTAGCATCTGCAGGAGGTTTTATGGATGCGTTTGCAGGCGGAGGCTGGGGCGCTTTAGTTACCAGCACATTAATCTCAAAAAGAAAAAGTCCGCGGTACGTTATTGGTTCTGTATGCCTTGCTGAATTTTTTGTTGTGCTGGCAAGTTCAATAACCTTTTTCATTTTTCTAAAAAGTTTACCTCTTATTGATATTGCAGGTCTTATTATTGGAGGCTTGCTGGCAGCGCCATTGGCAGCAAGACTTGTAGGCAAGTTGCCCATCAAAACAATGTTCATTGGTGTTGGCGCAATTGTTATTATCACAAGCGCCATTACACTTTGGCGTGTGTTAGGCGGTCTTGTAAATAAATAGATTCTATATAATTAAAATATTTTGCGGTTCATTATATAGAATCTATTTATTTACAAGACCGCCTAACACACGCCAAAGTGTAATGGC
>JBKJSX010000225.1:0-6001 GCA_046594375.1 Chitinophagaceae bacterium | reverse complement strand
ATTTTCATGTAAATAAATTAAGCAGCATTGAAAATATGGGACATGTGCAAAGTGTGTTTGTGATGGGGAGGATTAAGGAGACGCATGAGGTGCTTTAGCCTCACCCTCCATCTCCCTCTCCGGTTGGAGAGGGAGCGGTGCATTTGTTCTTAGCCAAACACTACATCTTCCACATATTACTTTGGAATTAAAATTAAGCAACTGATTAATTGTTGATTAAAGATTTATTGTTAATATGGAAGATATAATATTTATTACTGTGCTTAAGCGCCGCTCCCTCTCTTTGGGAGAGGGAGACGGAGGGTGAGGCAAATAAAACTTTCTTTTATGAGAATACTTTATGCTGCAATTGTACTCGGCATCTGCGCCATCATTGCTTTTTGGGTTGCGGGAAATGCTTTTAAATACAAATCCAAATCTACTGAAACAATTATTGTAACAGGACTTGCGGAAAAAGATTTTGTGAGTGACCTAATCATTTGGAATGGTTCTTACTCCAGGAAAACATTTGATCTTAAAAGCGCTTATGCTGCGGTTAAGCAGGATGAAGCTGCAATAAGAAATTATCTTAAGGGAAAAGGAATTGCCGACAATGAAATGGTTTTTTCTTCTGTTGTTATCAATAAAGAATTTGAAACAAAGTCTGATGAGAACGGTAGACAGCTGGGGCAAACATTCAGCGGATATAATCTTACACAGACAGTAAAAGTTGAATCAACAAACGTTGACAAGATAGATAAGATAGCAAGAGAAGTAACTGAATTAATTGAAAGCGGCATTGAATTTAATTCATCGGCTCCTTTATTTTACAATACAAAATTGTCTGATGTAAAAATGGATCTGCTGGCACGTGCAAGCGCTGATGCAAAAGCAAGAGCAGAAGCGATCGCAAAAAATTCTGGAAGCTCACTGGGTAAATTAAGAAAGGCAAGCATGGGTGTTTTTCAAATTACCGGAAAGAACAGCAATGAAGATTACAGCTATGGAGGCGCTTTTAATACCAGCAGCAGAAATAAGACAGGATCGATAACGATTAAGATGGAGTTCGCGGCGGAGTAAACCTCACCCTCCATCTCCCTCTCCACAAGTGGAGAGGGAACGGTGCAATCGTACCTATCCAAACATTAGTTCTTCCAAATTTTCTTTTGAATAACAATTAAGCAACCGATTATTGTTGAACATTGATTCAAGGATGATGTGGAAGATAAGGTGTTTACTTATTTATGAGGTACCGCTCCCACTCCACTTGTGGAGAAGGAGAAGGAGGATGAGGTGAGAAAGGAGTTAGAGGGTGAGGGTTTATTTTACAATGATCTTAATGTTGGGAGCAAAAAATTTGCGGTTAAGTTTATCATTCACAATAAGATCAAAAAAATAAAGCTCTTCACCTTTTTGTAAGCCTCCACTAATATTGTCCTGCCATACTTTCGGCAGTGGCGTACTTTTAAAAAGTCCGGCGGTGTTGCTGAAAGCAATATTCTTCCTTCCTGTTTCTTCGTCTTCAACAACACTTTTTTTCTTGTACATAAATTGATAAGAGCTTATGGAGTAAACATTATTTTTATCGTCAGTAATTTTTAATGGAAGATTTACCAACTGGTTGGCTTCGTCAACAGTTACCGTGGCTTCTTTTTCATTTTTTCCTAAAAAAGTTTTTACTAACGGAGGTTTAAATTTAGTTACAGCCGTAATGGGATTACTTTTTACAGTTTTTTTTGAAGGTTGTGCAGTAGCGCCAAGTATAAAAGAGAATGCAAGCAAAAGGCAAATGAATTTTACAGGAGTCATAGTTTTTAAATTGGACTAAAATTACAATGATGTAATTCGGTTGCCTGTTAAATAGTTGATAAACTCTCTTCGATGATCTTTATCTTAATTTCTGCATCGGCTTTCTTTTTGCGTTCCAGGTCAATCACGTCAGCTTTTGCATTTTGTACAAAGCGCTCGTTGGATAATTTTTTTTCTACTGAAGCAAGAAAGCCTTTATGATATTCGAGATCTTTTAAGAGATGTTCTTTTTGAAGTGAAGTATTTATTACGTGGTCAGCTTCTATGAAGAACTTGTCTTTACCTGCAAGAAGAGATAGTGAGTTATCAATTGCATGATGCGTGAATGCAATTGATTGTGCATTTACCTGTTTAGATAAAATTTCTTCTATCGAAGAATAGTTATGCTTGTGTTCTGTTTGAATGTGCAGTCTGATCTTATCTTTTGGTTTTATTTGATTTTTATTTCTTGTATCCCGGATTGCAGTAATCACTTCTTTTAAAATATTTCCCTGCTCTAATATTTTGTGATGAGGCTTCTCATTCTTTTCAAATTGTTTTACAATAATGTCTTCTTTTTGTTCTCTCAGCAAATGATAGATCTCTTCAGAAATAAATGGCATGAAAGGATGAAGCAATTGCATAAGCTGTTCAAAGAAATAAACTGTTTTGTAAAAAACACTTTCTTCAATGGGTAGTTCAAAGCCGGGCTTCACCCACTCCAAATACCAACTGCAGAAATCATCCCATACCAAAGAGTAAATAATTTTCAGGGCTTCACTTAATCGGAACTGTTTGTACAAATTTTCTATTTCAATCCTAACTTCATTCAACCTGTTATCAAACCATTGTATTGCAAAATTTTCTTGATTTATTGCTATCATTGGAAGAATGGGCATCATTCCTGATTCCACATTAATAGTTAACTGCGACAGCATCATTGCTTCGGCTTGTCCTGATAAAGTATCGATGGTTCTTCCTTCCCATAATTTTACAAGCTTTAATGCATTCCATATTTTGTTATTAAAATTTCTTCCCTGCTCAAGACTTCCTTCATCAAATAAAAGATCGTTGCCCGCAGGAGAAGAGATCATAATTCCAAAGCGAACTGCATCGGCTCCATACTTTTCTATCAGGTCCAAAAGGTCAGGAGAGTTGCCAAGTTGCTTACTCATTTTTCTTCCCTGCTTGTCTCTCACCATCCCGGTAAAATATACATCGCTGAAAGGCTTTTCTTTTTTGTATTCCATGCCCGCCATTATCATTCTTGCAACCCAGAAAAATATAATGTCCTGTCCTGTTACTAAAACTGATGTTGGATAATAATAATTAATGTCTTTATTATCGGGCTCTGTGATGCCATTAAAAACTTCCATGGGCCACAGCCATGATGAGAACCAGGTATCGAGAACATCTGCGTCCTGCAAAAGCTTTACGCTGTAAGCTTCACGCTGTATGCCTGCTTGCTGCTTGTAGCGTGAAGCTTGCAGCGCTGCCTCTTCCTTGCTTTCGGCAACGAATACGTTTCCATCTTCATCATACCATGCAGGTATTTGTTGTCCCCACCAAAGTTGGCGGCTGATACACCAATCTTTTACATTCTCTAACCAATATTTGTAGGTTGCTAAAAATTTTTCTCCCGGATGAATTTTTATTTCACCGTCAACTACAGCTTTCAATGCAGGCTCGGCAAGCTCTTTCATCTTCACAAACCATTGCGTTGAAATTTTTGGTTCAGCAACTGCATTGGTTCGCTGGCTATAGCCTAACCTTGTCTGGTATTCTTCTTCTTTTACTAAATGCCCTTTTTGTTGCAGCTCTTCAATAATTTTTTTTCTTGCAATAAAACGATCTTCACCCACATAAATTTGTGCGGCTTCGCTTAGTGTTCCGTCCTCGTTTAATGTATCAACAATAGCAAGATTATGTTTTAGCCCGATGTTGTAATCATTGATGTCATGCGCAGGAGTGATCTTTAAAATTCCTGTCCCAAATTCCTTATCAACATATTCATCAAAAATTACCGGAACTTTTTTATTGATAAGAGGAACTAAAACTGACTTACCTTTTAAACGATCATAACGTTCATCAGTAGGGTTTGCACACACTGCTGTATCACCCATGATCGTTTCGGGGCGCTGCGTTGCGATGACGATGAAGTTGTCAGTTGCCGGTTGTCTCTTGTCAGAAATATTTTCACTCACAACTGTCAACTGTCCACTGTCAACAATCATGTATTTTATATAATACAACTTCCCCGTTATCTCTTTGTACTCTACTTCTTCATCACTCAATGCTGTCTTTGCAACAGGATCCCAATTTATCATTCTTGCACCGCGATACACAAGACCTTTTTTATAGAGGTCAACAAAAACTTTTATTACGGCTTTGTAATAATGATCGTCCATGGTAAAGGTTGTTCTGTCCCAGTCAACACTGCACCCAAGTTTTTTAAGCTGCCCATAAATTAAATCTCCATATTTTTCTTTCCATTCAAAAGCATAATTTAAAAATTTTTCTCTTGATAAATTATTTTTATCAATTCCTTTTTCTTTCAACATGCCAACTACTTTTGCTTCAGTAGCAATAGATGCATGATCGCTGCCGGGAACCCAGCATGCATTGTAGCCGCTCATTCTTGCTTTGCGAATCAAAATATCCTGCACCGTTTCATTAAGTGTGTGCCCCATATGCAAAACGCCGGTAACATTTGGCGGGGGAATTACGATTGTAAAAGGCTCACGACCATCAGGGGTACTTTTAAAATATCCTTTCTGCATCCAGTGCGCATACCATTTGTCTTCAATTTCTGCAGGGTTATAATTCTTACTTAATTCCATTTTTGATAAAAAAATTTAAATATCCCGATGTTTTGGGACAAGTGCCAAAGTTACAAAAACAAAAGATGGTTATTTACTAAGGAGATTAGTAAATTTACTTTTTCAAAAAAATACAGATCTTGTTATACGCAATTGTTGATATTGAAACTACGGGTGGCTATGCAGCAGCAGGCGGCATCACAGAGATCGCTATCAGAATTACTGATGGAGAAAAAATAATTCACAGGTATGAAACATTAGTGAATCCTGTTTATACTATTCCACGATATGTTGAATCACTTACCGGCATAACCAATGCAATGGTTGAAGATGCCCGGCATTTTAAAATGATCGCCGATGAATTATATGAATTGCTTAGTGATAAAATATTTGTTGCTCACAATGTTAATTTTGACTACTCCTATTTAAAATATTATTTTAAAGAAGCAGGGTATGATCTTGATTGCAAAAAATTATGTACGATAAGATTGGGCAGGCAAATTTTACCGGGATATAAAAGTTATAGTCTTGGAAATTTTTGCAGGGAGATAGGAATTGAAATTGAACATCGCCACAGGGCAGGAGGCGATGCGGAAGCAACCGCAAAATTATTTCATCATCTTTTGCAGAAGGATACAAATGGTCATGTGCAAAACATGCTGAAGGTAAAAAGCAAAGAGCAAAGCATACCTCCCAATTTACCGGCAAAACAAATCAGGCAGTTGCCGCAAAATCCGGGTGTATATTATTTTCATGATAACAAAGGAAAAGTTATTTATGTAGGTAAAGCAAAAAATTTATCAAAGCGTGTCAACAGTCATTTTGCCAACAATAAACCTAACAGACAAAAGCAGGAATTTCTTAGAAATATTCACAGTATAACTTATAAAACTACTGCTACAGAACTAATGGCATTTATTCTCGAGAATGTTGAGATAAAAAAATTCTGGCCAAGCCAAAACCGCAGCCTTAAAAGGTTTGAGCAGGCGTATGCATTGTATTCTTTTGAAGACAGAAATGGCTATCTGCGTCTCGCCATTGAAAAGAAAAATAAAAATATAAAACCTTTATACACTTTTAATTTATTGGGAGAAGGGCATACACTATTGAGAAATCTTTCTCATCAATTTCAGCTTTGTCCTAAGCTTTGCTTTTTGCAGCACTCTACTATTGAATGCGAAGGAATTAAGGATGGAAGATGTTCAGGAAGCTGTGAGCATAGAGAATCGCCTGAAAATTATAATGTTAGAGTTAATGAATGCATTTTGCAATTAAATAAAGATCTGCCAACTTTTGCTTTGGTTGATTATGGTTTAAGCCATGAGCAACAAAGCTGCATTTTAATGGAGAAAGGAAGGTTTTATGGAATGGGTTATTTGCCATCGCATATTAATATTTCAGGGATTGATGACTTG
>JBKJSX010000103.1:0-2878 GCA_046594375.1 Chitinophagaceae bacterium | reverse complement strand
ACGATGTAAGAAGTAAGATGTAAGAAGTAGGATTAGCATTAATTCTTACCATAAAGGTTCGGATGTACATTGGCAGCCCTTCGACAAGCTCAGGGTGACAGTTCTCTAATAAAGTTGTCATGCTGAGCTTGTCGAAGCATTGGTGGTAAGATGTAAAAATGTTGAGAAGATTTACTGAAGTTGATTAATGAGAAAATTTTTAAAATGAAATATATTTTTTTTGCAATCACTCTTATTTTCTTTTTTTCCTGCCATGATCTGCATCAAAAACTGTATGATACATTTCATGGAAAGAAAAAGCATGTTTTAAAAGATAGTGTAGTAAATAATACAATCGGAATGGATTCTGTCATCTCAATTAAACATTTACCCAAATCTCAATAATGCTTGTATTGAAAAGTTACGCCAGTTCCCTGTATTCATAATTCTCTTTAATAACCCTATTGTAATATTCTCCTAAAGATTTGGCGTCTAAAAAATCCATGTATTCTTCTAAGGGAACGTTGAAGTATTTATACACTCTTCCTGTATCTAAAATTTCTACCTCAAGACTTTGCTTGTCTTCATTGTATCCGATGGATTTTATCGCGGTTGACTCTACAGGTTCACGTTTCATGTTTGATTCATTTGGTAATAGCTTACATCACCACTTCATATATCGTACCGTTTTTATAGGGTTCTGATTTATGACTCAGGGCAACAATAATTTTCTTAAAACTTTTTTCTTCTGGTCTACATTAGCAAGCGCTTCAATTAAAAAGCTTTTCAAGCGCTTGCTGTTATTTGCCCGGTTTATCACAAAATTAATCAGCCATGGATAGTTTGTAATTCGTTGCAGGGTTTTGCTGATCTTAAATTCATTCCACATTCTGCGATAGATTTCTTTGTCGTAAGCCTTATTGAAGATTGCAGAAAAATCATTTTGTTTAAAACATTGTATTGTATGCTCTGCTGCCACTCTTCCGCTCCTGATGGCATTGGCAATGCCTTCACCGGAAAAAGGATCTATAAGCGCAGCTGCATCACCGGTAAGCAAAAATCTTTCACCCGAAATATTTCTTTTTTTTGATCCTAAAGGCAAACCATATCCTTTAATTGTTTCCAGGGGTTTGGCATTTTTAAATCTTTCTTTAATATTTGGGTGCGTGGTTATTAATTTTTGCAAAACTTTTTTCAGATCAACTTTTTGTTTAGCAACAACAGATGATAACATGCCTATCCCGACATTGGCTTTATTATCTGCCAAAGGAAATATCCATAAATACCCAGGTAATATCTCCTTAAAAAAATGAAGTTCTATAAAGCCTTCTTCGTGAAAAGAAGTAACGCCTTCATAATAAATTCTTAAACCTGCACTGTGGTGTTTTTTATCAACTTTTATAGCACCAATATTTCTTGATATCACTGAATGCGCACCATCAGCGCCAATGGCAATGTCGCATTCAAAAATTCCTGATTTAGTATGAATACTATTTTTTGATGCTTGCTGTATTATTTTATCTACCGCACAATCTTCAAATATGGAAATATTCGGATACTCTTTTACATGTTGAAAAAGAAAGTTATCAAAATCCAAACGTGGAGAAATGAAACCGCAACTTTTTACATTTTTATGTACAAATGGAATGTCGACACAGTGATGGTCAGGGGAGAATATTTTTACCCCGTAAGAAGGGATTTTATTTTCTAAAAAAGTAAAATCTGTTGCCAGCTTATCTGAGAGCATGGCTAATTGATTGATAACATCAACGCTTAACGCATCTCCGCAGGTTTTATCTCTTGGAAAAGTCGCTTTATCGAGCAAGGCTACTTTTAACCCGGAACCACCAAGCCTTATTGCGCAGGCAGCTCCTGCCGGTCCAGCTCCCACTATAACAACATCAAACTTTTTTATCTTCATCAAGATTTAATCGGCAAAGTAATTTGCTTCCATTTAATTTAAGCCGTTGAAATTAATCCATTTGCCGGAATGAAAAATTTATGTGTGTTACTCATTATAAATGCGAATGGTTAATTTTGCCCAGCATTAAATAAATTATATGAACTACGGAGATTTTTATTACCCAATGCCGGTTAACGAAACGGTACTGAGCTATGCACCCGGAACTGCTGAAAGAAAATTGCTGCAGGAAACTTTACAGGAATTAAAAAGCAAAAAGATAGATGTGCCTATGTATATTGGTTCAGAAGAAGTAAGAACAGGCAATACAGAAGAGATGCATCCGCCACACGAAAGGGAGCATGTGTTGGGAACATTTCATCGTGGAAATGCAAATCATGTAAAGAAAGCAATTAATGCCGCAATGAAGGTGAGAGAGAAGTGGGCAAATGCAACATGGGAGAACCGTGCAAATATCTTTTTAAAAGCTGCTGAATTACTGGCAACAAAATATCGTCCTTATATTGTTGGTACAACAATGCTCGGACAAAGTAAAAATCCTTACCAGGCAGAAATAGATGCTGCTTGTGAGTTGATAGACTTTCTTCGTTTCAATGTTCATTTTTTAAGTGAAATATATCGCCAACAACCTATAAGCAGTCCGGGTATCCACAACAGGATGGAGTACCGTCCACTGGAAGGATTTGTACTTGCAGTTACGCCTTTTAATTTTACAGCCATTGGTGGTAATCTTCCAACAAGTGCTGCCATGTGCGGAAATGTTGTTGTATGGAAATGTGCCAACACACAGGTTTACAGTGCACAGATGTTTATGCAGGTTTTAAAAGAAGCAGGCTTGCCTGACGGTGTTATAAATTTAATTTTTGTTGACGGACCAACTATTGGTGAAGTTTGTTTTAGCAGCGCTGATTTTGCAGGAGTACATTTTACAGGAAGCACAGGCGTGTTCAATAGCATGTGGAAAACAATAGGAGAGAA
>JBKJSX010000215.1:0-26844 GCA_046594375.1 Chitinophagaceae bacterium | reverse complement strand
GTGAGCCAAAAATAATCTGAAGCACCGCCGTTGGCTATTCGTAACCTTACTTTATCACCAGCCTTAAATTGTGGTTGTTCGTTCTGGTTTTTACCATTGATTAAGAAATTGTCGTAGTACACATCACTCACATCCATTGCATTCATCCGCTTCCATTCGTTGGTTAATTTTGTTTTAAGATGCCCGGTTTTTATTGCCTCCGCATAACTTTGCGTAGTTCCTTTTTGTATGGCAAACCAATCTGTTGCGCTGCGCAAACTGCGATGAACTTCCTTGGGGTTCATATCTGTCCATTCACTCAACACGACAGGTATAGTTGGTATATCCCATTCTTTTCTTTTGTTCATTATGAATGCACCATACATTCCTATCTGTTCCTGCAAGCCTAAATGACTGTGATACCAATGTGTTCCATGTTGAACTATTGGAAATTTGTATGTATAAGTTGTGTGCGGCTTAATAGGCATTTGTGTTAGAAAAGGAACCCCATCCATACGATTAGGAAGAAACAGCCCATGCCAGTGAAGGGAGGTGGGTTCATTCAATTCGTTGTGTACGTATATTAAAGCGGTATCACCTTCGGTGAAAGTTAGTGTAGGCATAGGTATTTGACCATTTACGGCAATAGCACGTTTTGATTTTTTACCAAAGGTTACGGTGGTATCCTTGATGTATAAATCATAACGAACAGTACGTGGGGGAGTATTATTAGTAACGGTTTTTATTTTTCCTAAGTGCTCTTTAGCCATTTCCATATCTGCCTGCTCCATCTTATCCATTTTCATGTCACCCATATTCATGCCCTTATCCATGGATTTATCATTTCCCATATTCATTTGCTTATCCATGGGCTTCCCTTTATCCATTTTCATATTATTCATATCCATAGATTTATCCATAGGTTTACTTTTATCCATCTTCATATTTCCCATGTTCATATCCATACCGTCATGTTCTTTTGAAACTACTTTAGAAGGAGTGGCTTTTACGGTTTTCTTTATCAGCTTCATACCACACTTAGGGCAGTTGCCGGGTTTATCACTTTTTACTTCCGGATGCATAACACAGGTATAGATTACTTTCTGTGTTTCATCATTTTGTTTATTTTTTACATCCGGTTTTTTTGTCGGTTGGGTTTTTGGTTTATCAATTTTCATCCCTGGCATGTCTTTCATATCCTGCTGTGCTTTTAATTGAAAAGCAGATAACATTATGATAATTGAGATTATATATTTCATATTTTTATTTTTAAATGCTACTAATTTTTATGTTTTAGCTGGTAACGGATTATTATACTTGTAAATATTTTTGAAAGTTTGTCTTTAGGGCTGTTTAATAATGTTTGAGATTTATTTATTTTCCACTCCTGGTCGCCAAAGCCGCCCGTATAGCCAACTTGAAGCCCTATAGAATTTTGCAAATGCTTTTTGGATGTAATATTTATTCCCATCCCTGCCCGGTAAACAACAAAGGAGTTAGTGAATGCAAGATTTTCTGTACGCTGTTGAAAGTTGACTGATTGTAAAACAGAATCAAAAGGAATGGTGGAAATATCCCGGTTATATTTCACCGTATATTTTTCATATCCCAAACCGGCAAAGGGATACAAAGACACCCGAGTGCCTTTTAATAGATTATACCCAACGTCTGCAGCAACACCAAAAAAATTAGTTGCAGTACTTTTTTTATTACGATTACCACTTAAACTGCTGCCTACATTTAAATTTAAGCCTGTTATTAATCTACCTCTTTCAGTAAATGAACCAAATTGAAATGTACCGGTAGAATTTTTTGAAGATTGAAATTGAGGATAATTTGCTATCCGTTTATTAAGGTTATCAAATTTTTGAAAACTAATGCCATGCGAATGAAACAGCATTCTCTTTACAGAATATTTCTTTTTTTGTTGGGCATTAGCAAGTGATGTAACATAAAATAAGGCAAAGACAAGATTAATGATTTTCATTTTAAGTTTAATATTTTGAACTTCTAAATTTTTTAAGAGTGACTATTTGCAGCAATCTTTTTTCCTTATAAAAATTGCTTCAAATAGCATTATCAATATGTTTTTTAATCTACTCATTAAGTTTAATTTTTCATAGAAAGACTGTCCCTAGTTTTTGCAACCCAATCAGTAATAAGCTTTTTATTTTCTTCGCTGGGTTTTAAGTAAACAGTTTTTTAAATGGCATCTTCAGAAATGGAAACATATTTGTAAATCTTTTCTTAAGTTGTCAGAAAATGAAAGGCAGCTCTATAATGACAAAAGTAGAATTGTAGCTGCGGTTCAAGTTCTGTCAGAATCGGAAACAATCCAATGTACTTTAGACGCCTTATTGCCTAATCTTTCTTTAGTTCTTTCAAATTGCTTTGGCTGAAATATCAAGCACTTAAATATTATTATATTCCAAGTAATGCATCTACAAAATGACTATACACCGCCACCATGTCAAAAAACTGCAACTTACTTCATCTTCAGTTTATGAACTGTATATTTTATCCTAATGGTTTTTGGAAATTATTCATCTTTAGTTATTTGATTTTTTTCGTTAAACTAAATGGGTGCAAAAAGGATTAAAATTAAAAGTAATAAAGTTATCACTAAACCTGACTCAATTAAAAACTCCCTACTCCGAAAATGAATTCCTACATATCCTGCTATTGGATAAGCAAATGCCTAACATAAATGTGACCATGAAGGGTGTGCTCCGTAAACTTTGCGATCTTCTTCTTTTGGGACAATCTCAGCTATTAAAATTTGTGATGACCTTTCTGCTAAGGTCTGTCCGAAACATGCATTCAGCCATAATATTAATAAAAGAATGTCATCAACATAATTTCCAAATACAATAGGTACACAAACCAACCTCCGCGAATTATTAAAGATGCTATTCTTTTTTTTGATTTGTCGATATTGCCTGCCAAAAGTTGCCATCAAATAACCATAGTACTTATCTGTTAAAGGTATTTGACCTTTTATGTAACCAACTTACACTTTGATTGTTATATAAATAACGCTTTAATCCTAAATACATATAAAGGGAGAATTCTCCCTTGCCAAATACTATTACTTGGTTTCATTTTGTTTAGTGAAGACAAAAGGTGTACGCAGATATTATAAGGATGAAAATGCTTTGAAGCAAATTGGAATTAGGATGAGAGAAATAAGAACATCGAAAGAAATTTCTCAGGAAAATTTAGCCAATGAATGTGATATAGATTATAGCCAGATAAACCGAATGGAATTAGGGAAAGTAAATTTTAGTATTTCATATTTATTCCGAATTGCTAAAGCATTGCAGGTTCACCCTAAAGAATTATTGTTATAACTATTATAATCGCAAATCTATTTTTTCTTCTTATTCTTCATTCATGAATTAAGATATTTTATTATCACTGTCCTGAACCATCATCGATTGCAGATAAGAAAAATTGTGTGGAAGTCATTATATAAATATTTATGACAGAGCTGTTACAATTTCTGAATTCTATCCATCCGCTAAATGACGGATTACAAAATTATTTATCAGAACATCTTGTAAGAATAGAAATTCCAAAAAAAGAATTTATCCTTAAAAAAGGCCATATCTGCTACAATATTTATTTCATACAGAAAGGTCTGGCAAGATGTTTTTATATAAAAGAGGATAAGGAAATTTCTTCATGGTTTATGAATGAAGGTAATGTGATTGTTTCTGTTGAAAGTTTTTTTAAGCAGGTGGTGAGTTATGAAAGTATACAGGCGCTTGAAGACTGTGAAATGTATTATTTAAGCTATACCGATCTCCAGAATGCTTATCAGAATTTTATTGAATTTAATGTTACCGGCAGGGTGTTAACGGAAAAATATTATATGCTCAGTGAACAAAGGCTCAAACAATTAAGAATGCAGACCTCCCTCGAAAAATACCATGACCTGATAGAAAATAACCCGCAGCTCATACAAAGGGTACCCTCCAAACACCTTGCTTCCTATCTTGGAATAACTGAAGAACATTTGAGCAGGATAAGGGCGCAGCGGTGATTAATTGATAAACATCAATTGAGAAGCACTCATAAACTTTCTAATTTTGTATAAGATAATGAAAGGATATGAGCATCGAAGAATTTTCAAAACATATCTATGAAGAAATGGAAACTCAAACAGAAGCGGGTAGTGATAATTCCATGGAAGCGGCGAGACGCCTTTATTTCATCATACTGAAGACAATAATTAAATTAAGAGATTTTTTTATGGAATACCGGTTTGAAAGCAAAAGTGAAGAAATCAATTTTTTTAGGAATATCAAACCAAAATTTCTTTCAAAATTAATTTACTACCGGAAAATTTTCGACATAGAATCCAGTTTACCTGTTGGGTTGTCGGCAGATATCAATGCTTACTATTTAAATGTGCTGGATACGATTAAAAATTATATTGACAGTAACAAGGATTTTTTTACCTATTACAGATCACATTCTTCTTTACTGGATGAAATATATTTTGTGAGAAAAGAACCCGACCTGTGGCTCTCTCTTAATTCGGAGGATTGTGAACAGGATAATTTTGCTACCATTTATGATCATAAGCTTTCAAAGCTGCTGGCTTATGAAAAAATTTCGGCGTTTTTGATAGAAGCCATTAACAAGCAAACAAGAACCGAATGCGGAGCAACGATTCATAAGATTTTATGGACTGGTTCCAAAGTATCTTTGATAGAGTTAATGTACGCATTACAGACAAGTGGGGCATGTAATAATGGGACTGTAGATGTAAAAGATCTTGCAATCCATTTTGAACATTTATTCAATGTGAAACTCGGAAATTTTTATCGGACCTTTCAGGAGATACGTATACGTAAAATTAGCAGGACAACTTTTCTTGACCAGTTAAAGGAAAGTCTTATCAAAAGAATGGATAACAGTGATGAGAATCCAAGGTATTAATTTATCTCGGCGTAAATATATATTCATATCCTTCTTCTCCGGTTACTGATCTGAACATATATTTACCGTATTGAAAGGTCAAAGTCCATGACCATATTCTTGGTTCTGAAATAACTTTTGCTACGGGCGGCATAAATAATATATATCCGATAATCTTTTTTGGGGAACGCTTGTCAAAAAATACCAATGTATTTTCTTTTTGGAAAGATGAGAGATGATTGTAAACAGATTTATCATCAGCAAAGCGCACAGGAACAGCTGATATGTTTTCTGCAAGATTATCTTTTTGTAAAAAATTATTAAATGTTTTTACCTGTTTTTTTAAAACTTCAATTTTTTCATTTGACGGGATTTTTGCATCTACAAATAAATATTCCTGCATTAAATATTTTAGTTGTGTACTATCGGTGATATCTGTTTTTGTTTTTATGTAATCCGTGAAGCTTTTAAAGAGGTCAAGAAATTTTTTTTCCTTTTCTGAATAATTATTCTGCGAGCTGCATGAAAAAGATATTAGTAACATCATTAATAAAAACCTGTAACGTTTCATACATTTAAATTTAGCAGCCTCCCTTTTTTGCAGG
This sequence comes from Chitinophagaceae bacterium, assembly GCA_046594375.1. Taxonomy (GTDB): domain Bacteria; phylum Bacteroidota; class Bacteroidia; order Chitinophagales; family Chitinophagaceae; genus Ginsengibacter. Next base: position 21,334 of record JBKJSX010000215.1, on the reverse strand, counting down.
AGGCTTTTGTGAATTATCGGAGCTTTGGGTTCTCACTACTTTCCTTCCCCCGTTGTCTGCACTGAATTTATCAAGGTTGAGATTTTTGATATCCTCGCCAAGATCTGCCGGATTACTACCGCTGAAGAGAACATTATTTGATTTTGTATCCGGCAAATTAATATTAATAGATTGAAGAGCACCTATGGCGCTATTGGCGCAGTTAAAGTTATCAAGGTCATACATCAGGCGTTGTTGCCCAACCAGGTTGTTGACGACAGTATTGAAATCTGATCCAGATACAGAAATCCTTAAGGAAACATCAAATGGCGTATTGGAATCTTCGCCGAATGTAGCCACATCAGTAGAGCTTCCTGGTTTAACTATATTCTTCGGATAAAAACCAATGTTCCGGATTATTGAAGAGCCATCAGCATTGTTCTGCTGCAGGGTTAAATATGTGTGTCCCACCGGAAAGTTTGCTAATGGTTCAAATATTTCCCTGCTGCCCGGCACCGGCTGATTTATATTAACGGTAATAGCGTAAGAAGAGGAAGAATTATTTGTAAAACATTTGACTTCGTTTTTTACATCTGACACGGGGCTGTCGGGTGAATATGTCTTTGGAGCAGCAGCAACATTATCGTTACTTGTATTGCTACCACCACCACCACCACCACCACCACCACCTGCTGCATTATCCAAATAAAAATAATAAGAATCATACGCCGCCGCTTGATTAAACAGCCAAAATAGGCTTCCGAAGTCAATCTCTACAGCCTGCCTGTAGACCACAATTACAACTTCAGGAAGTACATAGGTTTCAGTTTTCTGGCTTATACTATTTGAATAATTTTTGGGAATAGAAATCTTTGATCCGGTATTATCATTTGTTATTATCCGTACTACTTTATTATTCTCTACAATAAATTTTGTGTTCGAGGTTTTATCTAAAGCTTCAAGTAATATATTACCATCATGTTCTTTCGATTTTATACCGGAAATGCTGACCCGATTACCTGTAAAGTTTTCTGCATCTTTTTTCAGGAGGATGAAATTATCAGGCGACATTCCTTTTTCAAATATTTTTATCCCGATATTTTTATTTTTTAATCTTAATACCTGGAAAGAATTTACATCAAGATTATAAAAATCTGCATCTGATAATTTTGCCTTCAAATACTGAATTGCTGAATCTGAAAATGATTTTTGGACGGTTGTAACAGGCGCAAGGATTTCTTTTTGGCAGCTTATGAAAACCATGCACATAAAAAGACATGAATAGATCTGTTTCATATTATTAATTTTAAACAAAAATATCCGTACATCAGTTTATAAGAAATTGATATTTATCAATAAATTAAGATGAAATTTTATGTATTATCGTATTCGATCCGTAATGGGAAAGCGGTAATAAGGAACCGGATAAACCTTTTCCATCACGTTTAATTACTTTCAAAAACTTATTTCAAAAAATCTTACCGACTACTGATTGCGGTGTGAAATAAGGGCTTTTCCGCATGTGATATTTGTATCCGAAATCAAAAGATATGTTTACAAATATTAGCTGGAAAGAATATGCTTTACTAATTGCGGCAGCGCTGTTTCTTTATTATACATGGCTGTTTTTTATTTTTTATGCAAAGGGTATTCTGCGCATGTTTAATAAAAATAAAGTTCCTGAAACCAAAGCGGAAAATGAAAATGAATCTGAAGAAATTTTCGGGATCATTTACCGATTACAGGATGAAGTAAAAGGAACTATTGAAGAAGCAGCTGCAAAAAAATATGCAAAGCAAGAAATTATTCTTTCGCTTCAAATGGTACTGGAAAAATATGCGTTGGGATCTACACCTTTCCGGTTTGCGTTAAACAATTTCATAGAACATCATTGTCAAAATAATTGCTCCATTCACCTGGAAGAAGATGAGTTAAAACAACTATGGGTAAGATAGGTGGGTGGAGTTTTTAAATCTTTTATAAACTAATAAAACAATAAACATGTCTAGAAAAAAAATGAAAAGAGTATGGCTAAGCTGCATGGTATTTATAATAACTGCTTCAGTATATGCCCAGGACGGGAATGCCGGTATCAATGAAGCCAATACAAAAGTGAGAGGCTATTTTACTGCAGGCACAAACCTTATGTACGCAGTTGGTGCAGTCGTTGGTCTTATTGGAGCAGTAAAAGTTTTCCAGAAATGGAATTCAGGCGATCATGATACAGGTAAGGTTGCAGCTGCGTGGTTTGGAAGCTGTGTGTTCCTGGTGGTAGTAGCAACTGTTATCAGATCATTCTTTGGCGTATAACTCCTAAACAAAATTATGAAAGAAATTCTCACCAATAAATTACATCAGTACATCAGTGAAAATAATCCTGATATACTTCTTCCACTGGAAGAAAAAAGTGCAGTAACAGAATACCTGACCAACAAAGCAAGCAGTGTTGATGCATTGTTGAAACAACTGGAAGGGCAGCCTGAATACATTATTGAAGAGAGCTGCTTAGACGCACTGACACAGGATCTGAAGCCATCAAAATTCAATTACATAAAGAATATTCTGGAAGAGGAATTCGAAGCCACTTATCAGCAATTAAAAGAATCGGGCACACTTCTGTTTGAAGCCATTAACCTCGTAAATCATTGCCAGCCTGTATTTGAGGACTTACATTTTAATGAAGAAAATGAAAGTAATAGGTTTTTGAGATATGCCATAATAGGATCCATCAATGAATATTTAAATAATAAGTGAGCCAGAAAATGTGAGTCATGAGTTACAACAGCCAACAAAAAATACAGGATAATATTACCGCCATCCGCATAGCGCTGGAATGGAAAGGTGAATCACTTTCCGAAGCACAGGTACAGGCATTACAACGCTATGCAGGTTTTGGCGGACTGAAGGCTGTACTATTTCCTAATGCCTCCAAAGAAGAATGGATAAAATTAAATGCTTCAAGAGATGACCTGAAGCTCTATTCTCATGTAACAGAACTGTATCAATTATTACAAGAACATTTTAATGAAGCAGAGTATAAGCAGGTAATGGATTCAATTAAGAACAGTATTCTCACTGCTTTTTATACGCCTGCAATCGTCCCTCAAACCGTGTTCAAAGTTTTAATGGAACAAGGCATTGAACCTAAAAGCATGTATGAACCCAGTAGTGGTGCCGGAGTATTTATTACCGAAGCTGCAAAATTATTTTCAAAGTTAGAAAATATCACTGCTGTTGAAAAAGATATTTTATCGGGAAAGGTATTGACTGCGCTGGGTAGCTCGATACCCATTCCTGTTTCTGTTCAGGTAAAAGGTTTGGAAAATACAGCTAACACAGAAAATAATGTAAGCGATCTGATCATCAGCAATATTCCATTCGGGAATTTCAAAGTGTATGACCCTGCATTTCCTGACGAAGCTATCTCTGGTAAAATTCATAATTACTTTTTTGCAAAAGGATTGGATAAAATTAAAGAAGGCGGCCTGCTTGCTTTTATTACCACTGATGCTTTTTTGAACAGCCCGTCTAATAAAGCCGCAAGAGAGTATATATTTCAACATGCAGATTTTATCAGTCTCAATGTGATGCCTGATAACCTGATGAAGGATACCGGTAATACAGAAGCGGCCAGTCATTTATTAATTATTCAAAAAAATACAAATAAAAAAGAGTTATCAGAAACCGAACAATCATTATTAAATACACTCCAATTAAAAAATGAATACGGTGAATATTTTTTGAATGAATACATAAGTAACCATCCTGAAATAATTCTTGGAGACGAAATTAAAGCCGGGCAAAATCAATATGGAAAAGCACATCAAACAGTTTGGCAAAATGGAGACATCAATGCAATAAGTGAACGATTAGCAACAACAATTAATGAAGGTATCAGTCATCATTTTAATAAAGAAGCCTTTGAATTATCAACAGTAAAGGAGTTGGTAAAAGGAAATCAGTTAACCTCTCTGCCGATGCCGGAAAACAAACAGGATAACCCTTCTGTTCAATTAGGTCTGTTTGATATTGCCCCTGCTGTAAACATAAACCGTGCGATGGCTTACATTAGTAATCATGATGCTGCGGTTGTACAAAAACAAAGCGCCAGGATAATCAACATTATTAAAACAAAAGATAAACCTGAACACGAAGCTATCGTTATGCTGGCTGCAAAGTCATTAGGTTTTAAACAATATGCATATAAATTATATTCTAATGTTGAGGAAATTAATTTTCCTGTCAACTGGATGAGTGCTTCTGCATTCCACAATGAATTAAACAGCCTTGCAAATCAGCTGCAGCATTTTGATCATGATTTTTATAACCAGGGTGAAGAATTGTATCATGTTTCTCTACATAAAAATGAATTAGTAATAACAAATCCAAATCCACTTCACAAAGATGAAACGCTTGTCGTTCATGATAACAAGGTTGGGTCTATTTCTATTAATGATAAAAATGAACAGGTTTTTATTCCTGCTCTCTATGATAAAAAAGATATTGCATTTTATAAGCAATACACTTTTATTAGAGATGCTTATCTCTCACTTACCGACAAAGAAGTTAATGAAGATGTTGAGTATGTTGGATTGAGAAAACAACTCAATGAATCTTATGATGCATTGGTGGCGGGTTATGGTATTTTAAATACTCATGCTAACCGCCAAAGAATATTAAAAGATGAAGCATTTGGTTTTACGGTGCTTGCATCTCTTGAAAGAAAGGAAGGGGAGCAGTTTGTCAAAGCGGATATACTCACTCAATCGCTGATTCAAAAACAGGAAGCCTTTCATACCGATAATCCTGCAGAAGCACTCGCAAAAAGTTTGAATGATAAAGGTTTTGTGGATATGGAATTTATTGCTGCGGCGACCGGAAGTACAGAGTATGAAGCAATTCAAAGTTTGGGCAATCATATTTATTTGAACCCGGTTAATAATTCATGGCAAACATCTGATCAGTTCTTGAGTGGTAACGTGGTTTCAAAATTGGATGTAGCAAAAGAAAAAATAAAAGATGATCCCGGTAACTATCAATTGCAAAGAAGTGTTGATGCACTGGGAAAAATTCAGCCTGAAAAAATTCCATTTGAACTGCTGGATTTTAATTTAGGTGAGCGATGGATACCGCAAAATTATTATAACCAATTCGCTTCTCATTTATTTGAACTGAATACTGAAGTAAATTACTTTCCTTCCCTTGATACTTATAAAGTAAAGGCCTCCGGCAGCAATGCCAAAACGAACCAGGAATATGCAGTCACAACTAAGAACGGAAGGACATCTTACGGACATACACTGCTGGAACATGCTTTGGTCAACACCACTCCCTTTTATACTTATGAAGTTGACCTCGGTGATAAGACTATAAGGGTGCCTGATAATGATGCGATACAACTTGCACATCAGAAGATTGAATCTATCCGTAATCATTTTACCGAGTGGCTGAAAGCATTACCGGACACAAACAAGAAAGATATTGAAGAACTCTATAATACTATTTTCAATTGTTATGTGCTGCGGGAGTATGATGGCAGTCATTTGCAATTTCCCGGATTAGATAAGAAAAGATTAGGCATTGAAGACCTGTACATCTCACAAAAAAATTCAGCATGGCGGATCATACAAAACAGGGGAGCGCTGATCGATCATGAAGTTGGTTTAGGTAAAACTTTAACGATGGTGGTGGCTTCGCATGAAATGAAACGCTTAGGAATTCTCATTAAGCCAATGATACTTGCATTAAAAGCCAATGTGAACCAGATAGCAGAGACTTATCGCAAAGCCTATCCTAATGCAAAAGTATTAGTGCCCGGTGAAAATGATTTTACCCCGCACAAAAGATTGAGGTTGTTCCATGAGATAAAAAATAATAACTGGGACTGCATCATCTTAACGCATGACCAGTTTGGAAAAATTCCGCAGTCACCGGAAATACAAAGAGAAATATTTCAGACTGAATTAGACAATATAGAAAAGGACTTATATACCATAAAAGATATGGGTGGCGCATTATCAAGACGGATGCTGAAGGGTCTTGAAATAAGAAAAAATAATCTGATAATAAAACTCCAGGTTTTACTGGTGAATATTGAACAAAAGAAAGATGTAGGTATCAATTTTAAAGACCTCGGCATTGATCATTTGTTTGTTGATGAATCACATAAATTCAAGAATTTAACTTTCACTACCAGGCATGAAAGAGTTGCAGGGCTGGGCAATATGGAAGGAAGCCAGAAAGCGCTCAACATGCTTTTTGCTATTCGCACTTTGCAGCAAAAATTCAACAGCGATCTGTGTGTAACATTTTTATCAGGCACTCCCATTTCCAACAGTCTTACGGAAATGTATCTTTTGTTCAAATACCTGCGCCCGAAGGAAATGCAGAAACAGCACATCGAAAACTTTGATGCATGGGCAGCAGTATTTGCAAAGAAAACAGTTGACTTTGAATTTTCTGTTACCAATGAAATTATTGCTAAAGAACGGTTCCGTCATTTTATAAAAGTTCCTGAGCTTGCCTTGTTCTATAATGAGATCACAGATTATAAAACCGCAAAACATATTAACCTTGATAAACCTGACTTAGATGAGCAGTTGGTAAATATTCCACCAACACCGGAGCAGCAGGAATTCATAAAGAACCTCATGGAGTTTGCAAAAACCGGTGACGGAAGATTGATCGGCAGGCCTCCTTTATCTGATGAGGAAGATAAGGGGAGAATGCTTATAGCCACCAATTATGCAAAGAAGATGGCTGTGGACATGCGTTTGATTGATCCTTTTATTTATTCAGATCATCCCCATAACAAAGTAAATGTTTGTGCAAGAAAAGTTTCTGAATTATATCAGTTTAGCAATGAGCAAAAAGGAACACAAATTATTTTTTGTGATATAGGTACACCAAAGCCAGGCGCTTTTAATATTTATGATACGCTGAAAGAGAAGTTAATTAATGATTTTAATGTTTTTTCAAACCACATTACTTTCATCCATGACTGGTCAGACAAACAAAAACCTGAACTATTCCGTAAAATGAACAGCGGTGAAATAAGGATCTTATTGGGCAGCACAGAAAAAGCTGGTACCGGTTTAAATGTTCAAAAAAATGTAGTCGCCATGCATCACCTGGATATTCCCTGGAAGCCTTCAGAGCTTGAACAAAGAAACGGTCGTGGTGCAAGGCAGGGAAATGTTTTGGCGAAAGAAGGTTATGATAATAAAGTTAAGAACTACATCTATGCCGTGGAGCAGTCATTAGATAATTACAAGTTTAATCTGCTGAAGAACAAACAAACTTTCATCAGCCAGATGAAAAACTGTGAGTTGAATGTAAGAACGATTGATGAAGGTTCTATTGATGAAAAAAGCGGGATGAATTTTTCCGAGTACATCGCTATTCTTTCGGGCGATACTTCTTTACTGGAAAAATCAAAAATGGAAAAGAAGATAGCAGTATTGGAAAGCCTGAGAAATGCACATTATAAGGAATGCATCCGTTCCAGATTTCAATTGGAGAATCTTAAGGGCGATAAAGAAAGTACCATAAAGACAATCGGTAAATTAACAACAGATGAAACCTTTTACAAAAGTCAACTCCAATTTGAAAAAGATGAAACTAAAAGAAATCCTATAAAAATAAATGGAATTGATTCCATAGACCCTGAAACAATTGGGAAGCATCTTATTCATTTAACAGCATCATGGAAACCGGGGCCGGAAGAAAGTGAAATCATGAAGATTGGAAACCTGTATGGCTTTGAACTTTTTATCAGAAATCAAAGAGAAGCTTATGAAGAGAAAGGATTGTTTGCGTACCGGGATAAAAATATCTTTTTCGCAGAAAGCAAAAGCGGCATTAAATATTTATGGAACCAGGGGTATATAAATATTGATAATCCAAAACTCGCTGCCCGGTATTTTCTCAATGCCATTGACAGGGTAGAACCCTTAAAAGAAAAATACGAAAAGAGCCTTAAGGAAATGGATCAAAATATTTCCATGCTGCAACAATTGATTTTAAAACCATTTGAAAAAGATGGTGAACTGGCCCGGCTTAAATCAGATGTTTCAAAATTAGAAAGAGATATTTCTATTAAAATCCAGGCTAACCAGATGCAGCAACATGATAAAAAAGAAGTACAGGAAATAAAAGAAACACCTGTTATAAAAATGAATAATAAAGAGTTGGCATTACTAAAGAAAGAAACACCGAAAAAAAAAAGAGCTTAAGAATATAACCGAACGGTTAAAAAATTTTAAAAAAATCCTGCCGTCTACTGAACGCGGTGTGAAAGAACAGCTTTCCGGCATGGGATATTTGTAACAAGAATATGAGCAGTGTATATCAAATCAATAAAGGAATCAACAAGCCGATAGAATTTAAAGGGCTAAAGGCGCAATATATCTGGTATCTCGGCGGAGGCCTTGTAATCCTGCTGATCGTATTTGCAATATTATATATCTGCGGAGTCAATCCATTTATATGCTTATTCATCATTGGGATATCAGGAACAATGCTGTTCGTGTACATATATAAACTAAGCCGGACGTATGGCGAACACGGTGTTATGAAAAAAATGGCGAGGAAAGGCGTTCCGACATGTATTAAAAATTATTCGGCTGAAAAACTTAGAAAGCAATTACAGAAATGATAAAAGAATTGAGCGATATATTACCGGTGTATGGTGTGGAGCATGATGCTATTCTTTCCAAGCAGGGAGATATTACGATCGCATTCAAATGTGATCTCCCAGAGATCTTCACTATGTCTGATCAGGAGTATGAAGCCTTTCATCATGCATGGATAAAAGCGATTAAAGTATTGCCGGTGAATTGTGTGTTTCACAAACAGGACTGGTTCAGTGAATCAAAGTTTACAGCGGACTTCACAAAAGAAGATAAAAGTTTTCTGACGAGAAGCAGTGAACGCTTTTTTAATGAGCGCCCTTATCTCGATCACCGGTGTTATATCATGCTCACAAAAAAACCTGCCAACAGGAAAGTTGCAACATCACTTTTTTCTAACCTTGTAAAGAGAACTATTGTCCCGGAAGACACTTTGAAGCCAAAGCATTTTCATGATTTTTTAAATCATGTTGGACAATTTGAAAGGATATTATCGGATAGTGGTTTTATGAAACTAAAAAAACTGGTAGATACTGAACTGATAGACTTGATACAGAAATATCTAAACCTTCAAACTAATGATAAAGTTTTAAGAGACATTGAATTTAAAAATAATATCCAGGTAGGTGAGTACCATCTGCAACTTTATACAATGTCAGATGCTCAGCATCTTCCTGCGCTCTGCGGATCAAGAATAAATTTTGATAAATACTCAACAGATAAAACAAAGTTCTCTGTTGGCTTTGCATCACCTATCGGACAACTGCTTTCCTGCAATCATATTTATAGCCAGTACATTTTTACAAATGATGTTCAGAAAACAATCCAGAAGTTGGAAAGCAAAAGATTAAGATTACAATCTTTCTCTGCCTATTCAAGAGAGAATACCATTTCAAAAGAAGCCACTGATAGTTTTTTAAATGAAGCGATCAGCGAACAACGCTTACCTGTGAAAGCACATTTTAATGTAGTGGTATGGACAGATGATCCTGATCGTTTAAAAGAACTTCGAAATATAACATCCTCTGCTCTTACCCAAATGGATGCTACTCCGAAAATGGAAACCGAAGGTGCGCCACAGATCTTCTGGGCAGGTATTCCCGGTAATGCTGCAGACTTTCCAATGAATGAGACCTTTGATACTTTCTCCCCGCAGGCCTGTTGTTTTCTAAATCTTGAAACCAATTACAGATCATCTGTAAGCCCTGTGGGTATAAGGCTGGGAGACAGGCTCACCGGGCATCCTGTGCATGTTGATATTTCCGATGAACCAATGGAAAAAGGTATCTGCACTAACCGCAACAAATTTATTTTAGGTCCTTCCGGCAGCGGCAAATCTTTCTTCACCAATCACATGGTCCGCAGCTATTATGAGCAGGGCACTCATATTGTTTTGGTAGATGTGGGCCATTCCTATCGCGGGCTGTGTGACATGGTGAAGGGATATTATTTTACTTACAGTGAAACAAAGCCGATAAAATTCAATCCCTTTTTCATTGGCGAAGGTGATGTACTGGATACAGAAAAAAAGGAAAGCATTAAGACATTATTGTTGGCGCTTTGGAAAAAAGACAATGAAACATTTAACCGCTCAGAATATGTTGCCTTGTCAAATGCATTGCAAATTTATTTTGACAAATTAAATAGCAGCGATCTTTTTCCATGCTTCGACACCTTCTATGAATTTTTAAGAGATGAATTTGTAAATGTTCTTAAAGAAGATAAAGTAAAGGACAAGGATTTTGATATTTCCAATTTTCTTTATGTGCTTCGACCCTATTACAGTGGCGGCGAGTTTGATTATCTCTTAAATGCAAAAGAAAATCTTGATCTGTTGCAGCAAAGATTTATTGTCTTCGAGTTAGACAATATTAAAGATCATCCTATTCTTTTCCCGGTTGTTACTATCATCATCATGGAAGTTTTTATTTCCAAAATGCGAAAACTAAAAGGCATTCGTAAAATGATTCTAATTGAAGAAGCGTGGAAAGCCATTGCCAAAGAAGGTATGGCAGAATACATTAAATATTTATTTAAGACTGTAAGAAAATTCTTTGGTGAAGCCATCGTGGTGACACAGGACGTGGAAGATATTATTTCTTCACCGGTTGTGAAACAAGCCATCATTAACAACAGCGATTGTAAAATATTACTCGATCAGTCCAAGTATCAGAACAAGTTTGACATGATACAGGAATTGCTTGGACTTACCGAAAAAGAAAAAGCGCTGGTACTGTCGATCAACAAAGCCAATGATCCTACAAAAAAGTATAAGGAAGTTTTTATCAGTCTTGGTGGAATGCTTTCAAAAGTATACAGAACAGAAGTTTCACCGGAAGAATATTTAGCCTATACAACGGAAGAAAAAGAAAAGATGAAAGTACAACAGGCAGCAGAAAGATTTGGAGACATTGAAAAAGGTATCGCATCATTAACAAGAGACCAATGAAAAGAATATTGCTTTATTTATTTGTGCTTACCGGTTGTAATACCGTAAAAAATTCAGCGGATTTACAAGGTGTATATACATGCGGATATCAAAATGAATTTTATACAACACATGATACTCTGATAGTAAAAATCATACGCCAGGATCTGTACCGGATCGAGAGGAGAACCAATGCTAATCAAAAAAAGAAAATTGAAAAATGGACACTTCAATATAATACTGAAAAACAGATCCTGACGGAAATTAAAAAAGGAAAAATTCTTTTATGGTATCCTGATAAGCAACTACTGATTTATGGAAACAGGAATTATCAAAAATTAAAATGATACGTGATGAAAAAGATTATGGTGAGTTTAAGTTTAATGATGATGTGTAACATGGTTATTGTGCAGCAAACAAATGCACAAACCGGTATTCTTGAGATCATTAAAGCAGGTATCAAAAAAGTTATCGTGGCAATAGACCTGAAAATCCAACGCATACAAAACAAAACGATATGGTTGCAGAATGCACAAAAGGTTTTGGAAAATAAAATGTCTGAGCTGAAGCTCAACGAGATCGGGAATTGGGTTGAGAAACAAAGAAAACTCTATGCAGATTATTTTGATGAGTTGTGGAAAGTAAAAAACACGATTGCAACTTACCAGAGAGTAAGAGATATTATCCGGCGGCAGGTGCAGCTGGTAACAGAATATGAAAAAGCCTATGCATTATCCCGGCGTGATAAAAATTTTACGACTGCTGAAATTAACTACATGTATCAGGTATACAGCGGTATACTGAATGAGAGTGTAAAGAACCTCGAACAGGTACAGCTTGTAGTCAGTGCATTTGTTACTCAGATGAGTGATGCTAAAAGAATGGAAATAATAAATTCGGCTTCAGATAATATTGAGCAAAATATTTCTGATCTCAGGCAATTCAACCAGGAAAATATTCGCACCAGTCTGCAAAGGGCTAAAGAGAAAAATGATATTGATGCAGTCAAAAAATTATATGGTTTATGAAAAATATTTTAATAATAATAATTCTTTTAGCTGGTAGCTTCTGTCATGCACAAACCTATGACGAATGGTTCCGTCAAAAGAAAACTGCCAAAAAATATTTACTGGATCAGATCGCTGCCTTGCAAACTTATATTGGCTATGCAGAGAATGGATATTCGATTGTAACAGGCGGATTGAACACAATCAAAGATATTAAGCACGGCGACTTTAATCTTCATAATAATTATTTCAGTTCATTATCGTTTGTCAATCCTGAAATAAAAAAATACAGTAAGGTGGCAGCAATCATAGCGATGCAAATTTCTATCGCCAAACAAATTTCAGGTACAATAAAGACATGCAAAAAATCAAATATGATTTTGTCTTCAGAACTAAATTATCTACAAAAAGTATTTAATAATCTTCTTGATGAGTGCGCTAAAAATTTAGATGAACTCCTTGCGCTGATAACGAATAACGAAACACAAATGAAAGATGATGAACGTATACAAAGGATAGACAAGCTTTATGTGGACATGAAGGATAAGCAAATGTTTACAACCTCTTTCAGTCATTCTGCAAAAGGTTTATCAATACAAAGGTCGAATGATCATAATGATATTATTATTTCTAAAAAATTACATGGGCTATGAAAAGAATAATTTTTTTACTGCTGTTAATAAGTTTAAATAAAAATACTTTTTCTCAGACTGACGAAGCACAGCAACTACTGCTGAATGTAGAAAAGCTGGCCCAGCTAAAACAAATTTTGAAGGATATGTATAAAGGCTATGAGATAGTAAGTAAAGGATATAATACCATCAAAAACATTTCTGAAGGCAATTTCGATCTGCACAAAGTATTTCTTGACGGACTGATGCAGGTAAGCACTGTGGTAAAAAAATATAAACGTGTCATAGATATTATTGAAAAGCAGGGACTCATTGTAAAAGAATACAAGAGCGCCTTTTCCAGGTTTAAAAAAGCGGGTTGGTTTAATCTTACCGAAATTAATTATATGTCAAAGGTATATACAAGCCTTCTTGAAAAAAGCCTGCAGGGGTTGAACGAACTATTGATGGTTATTACCGCCAATCAGCTGCGTATGAGTGATGAAGAAAGGCTGGCAGCTATTGACAAAATTTTCGCCGGAATGGAAGACAAACTTTCTTTTCTAAGAAGCTTTAACCGAAGTACAAGTGTACTTGCCATGCAACGGGGAAGGGAAGCAATTGATACGAAAGTATCTCTACAATTATATGGATTACATTAAAAAAGTGAATATGATATTATTACAGGGTGGGTTCGCAGATGAAGTAAAAAGTTTACATAGCGTATTGGAAAACCTATATACTGAGATGCTGCCTTTGTGCAGTAAGCTGATCGGTGTCGGGCGTGGGATAGCAGGCTTTGCTGCGACATGGTATATTGCTTCGAGAATATGGAGACATATTGCGAATGCAGAACCAATCGATTTTTATCCTTTATTCCGTCCCTTCGTTCTGGGATTTGCAGTTATTATTTTTCCTTCTGTCATTGCAATGATCAATGGGGTTATGCAGCCCACCGTTACCGGAACCGCTGCGATGATGACTGATTCTGATAAAGCCATTCAGGTGCTATTGCAGAAAAAAGAAGAAGCAATTAAAAAAACAACCGTCTGGCAAATGTATGTCGGAGAATCAGGAAGTGGTGACAGGGATAAATGGTACAAGTATACCAACCCTGGCGATGATCCTGATGATGAAGGTGTCTTTGAAGGGATAGGCAATGACATCAAGTTTGCAATGGCCAAGGCTTCGTATAACTTTCGAAATGCAATCAAACAATGGCTGAGTGAAATCTTACGGGTTTTATATGAGGCCGCTTCCTTGTGTGTTGATACCATCCGCACATTTTATCTTATCGTTCTTGCCATCATAGGGCCCCTGGCATTTGGTATCGCCGTCTTTGATGGATTTCAACATACGTTAACTGTATGGGTAGCTCGCTACATAAATATTTTTCTATGGCTTCCTGTTGCTAATATATTCGGCTCTATCATTGGGAAGATCCAGGAGAACATGCTCAAAGTTGATATTGCACAGGTACAGGATTATGGAGATACATTTTTCTCTTCTACGGATACTGCCTATCTCATTTTCATGATCATCGGTATTGTTGGATATTTTACGGTTCCCTCGGTAGCGAATTATATTGTTAATGCAGGTGGAGGCAATACGCTTCTTTACAAGGTTACCAGCATTACTGCTTCCTCCAGCCGCACGGTAATGAATGCAACTTCGAGTACTGCATCAAAAATTCAGCAAAGTATTACAGGCACTGGCAACAGCGGTGGTTATATGCACAATAAATTATCCGGTAAATCTTAGAAGTATGTTTAAACAAATGAAAAATATTGACACTTCTTTCCGGCATATAAAGCTGTTTTCCATTGTACTGTTATGTGGCTCTTTTTTACTCTGCGGATATGTATTGTATAAAAGTTATGCGCTTTCGGCAAGAGTGCAGGACAGGATATATATCCTTGCAGGAGACAAAGCACTCGAAGCCTATGCATCAAACAGGAAAGACAATGTTCCTGTAGAAGCAAGAGATCATGTTGCTATGTTTCACCAGTATTTTTTTTCTCTTGATCCTGATGATAAAATGATAGATGCAAATATTGCCAGGGCATTGTATCTCGCCGATGCATCCGCGAAAAAGCAGTATGATAATTTAAAAGAAACAGGCTATTACTCAAATATTATATCCGGCAATATCAGCCAGCATGTGATCATGGACAGTATATCGATTGACACAAAAGTACAGCCCTATTATTTCAGGTACTATGGAAAGGAAAAGATCATCCGGCCCAACAGTATTGTAACAAGAAATTTAATCACTGAAGGTTTTTTAAGAAATGTAGCAAGGTCAGATCATAGCCCTCATGGCTTTTTAATTGAGCGGTGGACAACACTTGAAAATAAAGATTTAAAAACGGAAACAAGATGAAAGTGTTTAAAAAAAATAAAAATATTCCAAGTGCCGCAGCCGGAAAGATCGCAGGAACGATTTTGTTTATTCAAAACAAATTTGCAGACGCTATGGCTAAAGTGTCTGCTTCCTGGAAAGCTAAACAGCAATGGATATTTCTTTATTTAGTTTGCCTTGTTCTTGGAGGACTCAGCGTTGTCGCCATTATTCAGCCGTTTAAAAGAAAGACTGTTTTATTACGGCCAACTTCAATTCATCTTTTAAAACTTTTACCACAACAGGAAGAAAAAATTATTATCACTGAGAGTGAGATCACCAGGGTTCATGCTTTTAAACAAAAATTAGATAGTCTTTCTAAAACTAAAGAAGGAAAAATAAAAGTCGACAAATTTTTTAATCAAAGGCCCGGTCTCTTCGACAGCCTTGAAAAGGTGGAGCAACTATATTATTCACAAAAAAAATAAATAATGAAAACAATACTTCGTAAAAGAAAATTTTATCTGGTGCTGCCATTACTGGCATTACCTTTTGTAACGCTTGCTTTCTGGGCACTGGGTGGTGGTAAAACAAGTGATGAAGTGAATCCTGCAACCGGTTTGAATTTACAGTTGCCGGACGCAAAGTTGAAAGATGATAAGAATTTAGACAAGCTTAGTTTTTATAACCAGGCTGACAGGGATTCTGCAAAGCGTGAAGAAGCGTTACGCAATGATCCAAACTTCCGGGTTCAGCCGGACACTGCTATGAATGTATTGCAGATAATCCCGCAAACTTCTGTTGTTGGTAATGTAGATGCAAACGAAAAAAAAATTTATTCGAAGATCAATGAATTGAATACACAGATTAACCAGCCTAATAAATCTTCAACAGAATACTCTCCCGAAATATCAAATACTATAAACAAAGATTTTTCGGGCCAGGTAGATAAGCTCCAGAACATGATGAAAGTAATGACTGAGAAAAACGGAAGCGATTCTGAAACAATTCAGTTAAGCGGAATGATGGATAAGATCCTCGACATACAGCATCCTGAAAGAGTTAAAGAAAAAGTTAAAGAAAAATCAATAGTAAATAAACAGCAGGTGTTTCCTGTAGAAAGTTCTGTACCCGATAATAATATTTCATTAATGCAGTCTCAAAAATTACAAGATCATAATTTCTTTTATGATGACAACAGTACTGCAAGTGATAGCATCGGTAACGCTATAGAAGCGGTTGTGCATGAAACGCAAACTATTGTAACCGGTTCCACAGTCAAGTTAAGATTAACAACAAATATTTACATCAATGGAATACTTATCCCAAAAAGTAATTTTATTTATGGCACTGCATCGCTAGAAAATGAAAGGCTGGCAATTATAATTTCTTCCGTTCGCTATCAAAATAATCTCTTGCCTGTGGCATTACAGGTGTATGATATGGATGGACTTTCCGGTATTTATATCCCCGGTTCCATATCCCGTGATGTCGCAAAAGAATCAGCCGAAAAAAGCCTCCAGGGAATTGATGTTACAACACTTGATCCTTCGGTTGCAGCACAGGTAACAGGCGCAGGCATAACAGCCGCGAAAAATTTATTATCAAAGAAAGCAAAGCTTGTAAAAGTAACACTCAAAGGCGGATATAAAATTTTACTCAAAGACAATAACAAAAATTAATCTTTTAAAATTTATTTATGAAATGGTATTATGTAATTATTCTGCTTTCATTCAATTCAGTGAAAGCACAATCACTCAGAACATTTTCTGATTCTTCCTATATCAGGTCTTATAGTCTTGATGTAACTGACAACAAAACGACCAACCTTATTTTCCCATCTGCTATAAAAAGTGTTGACAGGGGAAGCAAAGATATCCTTGCACAAAAAGCAGGTGGGGTAGAAAATATTTTAAAGGTTAAGGCTGATGTAAAAAGTTTTCCTGAAACAAATCTTACAGTTATTACAACCGATGGCAAACTATATTCTTTTGTTGTTGGCTATAACCCCAAACCTTCCTACCAAAGTATCAATATTGAAACATCATCGGTCATATATTCTGTTCCTGAAATTAATAAACCTGAACTTGCTAAATATTGTTTAGGAATAACTGACAGTTCCTCGAATGTTCATTCTCTTGCATATAGGCACTCGAAAGTTTCAATTGCCTTAGATGCACTTTATAATAAAGAGGATGTTCTCTTTTGCAGGCTTGTGTTTCATAACCGTTCTGCCCTTAATTATGATATTGACCAGTTTCGTTTTTATATCCGTGACTATCAGAAAGCAAAGCGAACTGCCACGCAGGAAATTGAAATTAAGCCGTTGTATATAGCCGGGGACACTATAACAATTCAGGGCCATACAAAAAATACCTGGATCGTCGCACTGCAAAAATTTACAATACCTGATGGAAAATATTTAGCCATTGAAGTGATGGAAAAAAATGGCGGAAGGAATTTATTTATCAAGGTGAAGAACAGACAAATTATGAAGTCACGGGCAATATACTGAAATGAATGGGAACCAGATAATAGCAGATGAAGTATTGGGAAAAGCGGAGGTTGCCTTACAACAGTGTAATAACTGGATGGCCTACAACAGCTCTCTTTATTTCATAGATAAAGATGACATTTATTTTTTTGATAATAAAAATTCCGCTAACCAATTCGCTGATAACAATTTCAGTGATTGTGATAATTATGCGGTGATGTACATATCATCTGTTGCGGACATACTGAGGAGGGTTTCGGATATAGAATTCAGCAATCGAAACACCCCGGATGGAAATCCTTTGTACAACAAGGAGGGTAATGCTTTTACGGATGCTCTTATAGACCATATCGAACAACAACAATTATTAACTATTAAAAACAACAATGTTATGAACGAACAAAATTTAGATTTCCTGAAAGGACAACTTAAAGGAATGGGCTTTGGAGAAAAACTCTATGAGCATTTAGAAAATAATTTAAAACAGGGCAACCCTGAATTCCAGCTGGAATACAAAACGGAATTCAATAAGAAGCCTTTTGAGGCAACGTTGAATTTCCGTAAATCGAACGACACCGATATGTATTTCTTTAACAATTACAATGCCTCAGTGGAAAGAACTAATGGGGACAAAATGGACCAGACCTTTTACCTCAACAAATCAAAAGGCGTTACTGCTAAAGAAGCCTATAATTTGCTTGAAGGGAGATCTGTTCACAAGGAACTTTTTCACAAAGAAACAAAGGAACCCTTTAAGGCATGGATACAGTTGGATTTTAAAAATAGGGATAAAAATGAAAATCATGTTGTTAACCAGTACCATGAGAAATATGGATTTGATGTTGAAAAGGCTGCAGGCAAATTACCTGTGAAAGAATTGGGTAATGCAGAAGAAAAAGCTGCTTTGCTGAAGTCCATCGAGAAAGGGAATGTTCAGTCAGTGACATTTGAAAAAGGCGGTGTTTCAGAAAAAATGTTCCTGGAAGCAAACCCCCAATTCAAAACCATCAATGTGTATGACGGTAAAATGGGCCGGGTAAAATCAGAACAGTTAGAAGAAAAATGGGGAGTGCCACAGCCGGTAAAACAGGAGGCCTCCAAACTAAATGGGGAGTCCGTTAAAAATGACGCGGGGAAAGAACAAGGAAAAGAAAAGGCTAAGGAGCAAAACCAGGACATAGGTTCGGAAGTAAAAAAAAATTTGACGAAGGAACTGAAGCCACCGAAAACTGAAAGCCTGTTGCCTAAAAAAAGAGTTAGCCACGGTAAGGGAATGAAAATTTCTTAAACAATGAATATTCAAAACATTACATCCCTCTCAGATAAGCTTCAGAGCCTTGGCTTTGAGGCTTCGATAGGTGGCAAAATTTCGCAGCACATTTGTTTTAAGCCAGCCAGCTTTACCATTCAGCAAAGTGTCACTAATGGTAATGACACAATGAAATTTTATTTGTTCTTTGAAAGAGAAGGAAATGCATACTCCTGCCTTTATTACGATGCTGTGCTTCGCAAAGAAATTGAAATACCTGTTGAAGGAAATACTCTGGATAAAAGAATGGCAGAAATAGACTGGTCATTATTCGACGTTAAGGATGCAGAAAAAGTAGAATTGATCGTAGCTGATCTGTATACGATGGAATCAGGCAATGAGGGAAAGGATATAGCATGTCGCTTAAAAATAAAACACTGGGCGGATACTGCGGTTGAATCGCTAACGAATAATCTCAGTTCAATGAAGACAAAGTTTGAGATCAGCCAGCGCTTTTATTTTTTAGAAAACGGGCCTGGCATTTCTTTGGAAGAAGCATATAGGTTTTTAAATAACAGATGGCTTGAAAAATTAATGCAAAAGAAGAAGTTTGAAAAAGCAGTTGACAATATTTCTTCACCGCCAACATCGAAAGAAAAACAAACCAGGAAAGTCGCAAACGGTAAGAAGAAACGGAGATCATAATTTGCCTTATAACTGGCATTATTAAATAGATTGCTAATCCGGAGCTTCCTTGAATTTCTTCACCGCACGCGGCGAAGCCCGCCTGCCCGCTCCCAATTGACGATGAATGCCCTGTTGCAAACGAACGTGGTAAAAAATATTTTGTGGACATTTTTTTTAATTCCTTTTATGAACTTATCGGAGATGATCCGAGGATAGGCGCGACCCACATCAGCGTTTACATGGCATTACTCTACCACCAGCAAAATGAAAATAAAAATCCTTTTATCATCACAAGGGGAATAATAATGAAAGCAGCAAAAATAAATGGGCGGCAAACCTATAACAGGTGCATGAACGATCTGCAGGGATTTGGCTACATAAAATATACGCCCTCATCGAATCCCTTTGAAGGGAGTATAATCTGTTTGAAAGAAGTATTGAAAAAGTCAGTAAAAGAAATTTGATTATGGGACCCAGCGGATCAGTGCCTATGTTATTCCCGGTTGAGCCATCGGAGTTTTGGTCTCAAATGCGAACGATCATTCAGCAGGAAGTTCAGAAAGTCGCCGTTTCAAACGCTGCCGATCCATTGCTTACTTATACGCCTGGCTTAACAGAAAAACCCTTGTATAAAATTAATGAAGTCTGCTCTATCTTTAATATATCCCGCACCACCATTTATGACTGGATCAAACACGGTAAGCTGCGTCGTGTGAAGATCAGGTCAAGGGTTTATTTTTTAGGAAATGATGTGAAGGAATTGATGGAGGGATATGAAACTGAAGAGACAATGCATTAACTTAATAAATTTTCATCAATAAAATTATTCCAGATCATTCAAATTTAAAATTCAGTACTTATTCCTTTAATAAAAAACACAAAGTTACCTGCCTCTTCCTATTTATTCTATCCCCTCTGGCTTGCACATTTTGATAATTAATAAATAAATATTTACTCCCTTTAACATAAATAGTTAAGTCGTACACCAGTGAATAATAATCCCTCTTTGTTATAAATTTCGCCTCAATTCAATAAATTATTTGCTAAAAAAATTGGTAAATTTCTATGCAAAGAGTAAGAGATAAAGTATCTTTGTAAAGATATGTTGCTCTTTGTAAAGTAAGGTAAATCAAATTCTAAATTGAACATTCTGTTCGACTAAAAATTCGACTAAAAGAAAAAGGTCACTGATTTACAATGACCTAATTCAAATTTAGCGGACCGGACGGGTCTTGAACCTGTCCGTTATAACTCAATAGAATAGGCACTTTTATCACATCAAATCCTTTGAGGTCACCGAATAGGTAACCTATTTCAAAAGTTATCTACCAAACTATAAAGACCTTTGCTGTTTTGCTTTGCAAAGATATTTAATCTTTGATACTTGGGCAACTCGTTGCAATAAATATTATTGTAAGGCTTTGCATATCCTTCTGTTACTAAAACTTCATTGATGCAGTTGCCATCTTGTGTGAAAGCATAGCACAACTTCCTGCGGTATTTATCTTCTGTATTTTGATGTTCTTGCTTTATGTGAACCAATGTGCCAACTAATAAAAAAGAACGCAGGTATGAGGCTGCAATTGCGCCCAATTCAATTAACAAACTACCTGGGATATGTAGTTCTTTTTCATCCTGTTTCAACTTTTTACAAACTTTTATTTCTGGTGCATCTATTCCATACAATCTAAATTCTACTATTTCATTTGAAATAAAATGAGCACCTAAAAAGCCATCTCCATCAATAACACTTAATACCTTATAAATGCCATCAAAACAAATCATTCTATATCAATATAAATGTTTGATTTTCAATTAGTTATTGCACTAAATTACAAATATTTTATTTAATTTTACACAGTAAATCTTTTTATCTAAACCCATAATATAGAATTTAATGGGTTTAGA
>JBKJSX010000214.1:0-9003 GCA_046594375.1 Chitinophagaceae bacterium | reverse complement strand
GGGCGCCATTGTATTTTTTTCTGATATTGTTTGTCATTATCAATTACAAAAAATATGGTTGGCTATGGGTACTTTTTTTAATATTAAATGTAGCTCTTAGTGATTTTGTAAGCAGTAATTTAATTAAGGAAGCATTTTTCAGGCTGCGGCCATGCCACGATCCTGCAGTTGCAGACCATCTCAGATTTTTAGTGCAGTATTGCCCGGTTAGCTCTGGATTTACTTCTTCGCATGCTGCAAATCATTTTGCCGCAGCTATGTTTATATTTGTTACACTCAGGCACAAAATAAATATAGATAAGTGGTGGGCATTAATATTTGTTTGGGCATTAATTCCGTCTTACGCACAGATGTATGTTGGGGTTCATTTTCCCACAGACATATTAGGAGGAATTTTTGCAGGGTTGATCCTGGGCTCTTTTGTGGGATTTATATTTAATAAGATAGTTTATACAAGGCTGATTTAATGTTATAGTATGATAGGTGTTTTATTTTTATTGTTGTTGATAATAATTAACGGCTTGGTAGTAATGAGTGAAATTGCTTTGATCTCAGCCAAAAGAAGCAGGCTGGAACAAAGCGCAGCAAGAGGCGACGAGAATGCGAAGACCGCCTTAATGTTACAGGAGAAGCCCGAAGTATTTTTATCAACTGCACAAATATTTATTACAGTAATTGCAATATTGGAAGGGGTTTACAGTGCCGAGAGATTTAATGAATACCTGACTCCCTCCATCGAAAAAGTTGCGTTCCTAAAACCCTACGCAACATCCATAGCAACAGTAATCATTGTTATAATAGTAACTTTTCTTTCCATCATTTTTGGTGAGCTACTGCCAAAAAGAATTGCCATGATTAAAGCAGAAAAGCTGGCTAGAGCCACTGCTAAAACAATGTATTTTTTAAGCCGTCTTACATTGCCGATAGTATGGCTGTTAACAAAAGTGACCAATCTCATATTTAAGATATTTAATATTAAACAATCAAATGATAATAAAGTAACTGAAGAAGAAATTAAAGCCATGGTTAGTGAAGGAAGTGAGCATGGAGCAATTGAAGAAGAGGAAAAAGAGATTATAGAAAGAGTGTTTCATTTAGGCGACAGAAACATTACCTCGCTGATGACACACAGAACAGATATCGTTTGGTTTGACATGAAGGAGGATATATCTTCTATAAAAAATAAGATCAGGGAATACCTTCATTCAGTGTACCCGCTTTGCGATGGGGACATTGATAACATAAAAGGAGTTGTATATATAAAAGACATGTACCTAAATCCTGATGCATCATTGAATGATCTCTGCAAGAAAGCATTGTTTGTTCCGGAAAATAATACTGCCTACCAGGTGCTTGAAAAATTTAAAGGAACAAAAATTCATTATGCATTTATTGTTGATGAATATGGCACCATGAATGGGATGATAACCATCAATGATATTTTAAAAGCCATAGTTGGAGAAATGCCGGAAGACGAGGATGATGATTATGCAATTGTTAAAAGAAAAGATGGCACTTACCTGGTAGATGCTCAAATTCAATTTTATGATTTTTTAACCAGGTTTGAAAAAACTGACTGGCTAAATGAAGAAGAACAGGAATTTGATACGCTTGCCGGTTTTATACTTCATGAGTTAGAACATATTCCTGAAACGGGTGAAACATTTGAGTGGCGTGGCTTTGAATTTGAAATAATAGATATGGATGGACAAAGAATAGATAAAATATTAGTAAAAGTTTCTGATGAAATAAAAGAAGAAATGGAAGATTAAAAGCATGAATTCATATTTCAATATGAAATTTATTTTAATTTTTTTTTTGAAAAAGCTTGCATAATCCAACTTCTCAATCTACTTTTGATCTACCACACACAAGAAATAACTTTCCACTTTCATCCTCTGAATTTCCGAACCTCAATCATCCTCTCAAAACTATTTTGTTTAATTATCCGTTCCATTCATCCATTCGAATTTCCAACAAGCAGTAAGCTTTTTTGCTATCTCCTCATCCTCTGAACATCTGTTTTCCAATTCACTTTTCTGTTGTAATAATTAAGATTAATAAGATTTTTATTTCCATTTTCTGAATTTCAATCCTCCAATCCATTTTCTTACGATTCACTTCCTTTTAGATAATTCATAATCCTGAAAAAAAAATAATGTAAAAAATATTCTACATAAAGTTTGCATAATCCAAAATCCGTTAGTAATTTTACGGTCCCTAACAAAAAGTACTCTTACCCTAACATAAGAGGTTTTTACCACGTTTTTCTTCCTTACTAAAGCAGTTCTCAAAAAGTATTTATCCCTGTATAATCGCTATAAATAATTTAATGCTTTGGTTAACATTATCAATAAATCTCTTAAACTAAAAAAATGAAAAAACTTTTACTCTCGCTAACTTTTGCTCTTATTGCATTTTTTAGTTATGCACAATGTGATCTTTCAGGTGGCAGTACCACACTCGTTAATGTGTTAGTTAATGGAGTTAATACAACGTATACTTTTAACTTAACATTTAACCTCGAAACAAATAATGGTAATAAGTATTTTAATATTGATATGTGGAATTTGGCTGATTATCCTGCATCTCTGGTTAATAATGGTTCTAAGCCAAACTGTACGGAATTAGCAACTACACTAACCAATATTTCAATTAACAATAACGTAAGTTCCCCTGCTCAACCTACAATTCTAACAACTTACGATGGTGCATCATGCTCACCGGCCATTATCCCGCAAAGTAGCGGGCTAATAATTACCAAACAATATAATCCTGGTGGTTTAGTACCGGCTGGTTACGATAAGTATATTATCCAAAATATAGTAATTACTGTTCCTTTAGCGTCAGCAGCATCGGGGGTAAAGTTTTTAGTATGGTCAAGCCAGTCAGCAGCACAAAGCGTAGCACATTGTTCGAAAAGAAATATAACACTACAACCTTCCGGCGGTGCTTTACCTGTTAAGATAAGTTCATTCCTGGTTGGACATAACGGAGAAGCAGCAATATTAGTAAAATGGAAAACTGAAACTGAAATTAATGCCGGTAATTTTGAGATTCAAAGATCGTATGATAATTCATCTTATCAAACAATTGCTGCTATACCAAGTCACGTAAATAGCAGCCTGACACAATCTTATTCATATACTGACAATACCAATAATTGGAAAGGTGTAAGTTATTATAGAATAAAAATGCTAAATATCGATGGCAGCTTTGCTTATACTACTATTAAAACCGTAACTGGCAAGGGTGCTAAACCAGGTTTTGTAATGTTCCCTAATCCAAGTTTTGGTAATGCAAAAATTTCTATCACAGATATTTCTGAGCCAACTATTGTTCAATTGTTTGACAATAATGGAAAATTGGTAAAAACTGTTCCAATAAAAAATAACAATGTGGTAGAATTAAATGACTTAGGGCAGGGAACATATATAGTAAAAACAATAGGCACAACCACAGGGATAAGCAGTGTTCAAAAACTTACCGTGATAAAATAATTTTTGATTATTAATCTTTAAAGATTTTAAAGAATATTCTTTTATGCAATATTCTTTTTTGAGAAACTGATCACATTGTTTGCTATCTCCCAATCCTCTGAATCTACTGCAAGTCATTTTTTACAATTTTTTTTTGAAGATTCTATATTCTGTCACATAACATCTGAATAAATTATGCTTTGGGTAAACATGATCAATCATCTCTAAATCTAAAAAATGAAGAAATTTCTACTAATTTTTCCCATAATATTTTTATCCCTTTTAGGATTTTCACAAATATTACCTGTAAGCGCTAGCTCATTCCTGGTTGGGCGTATTGGTAAGGGTGTATCATTAACATGGAAGACAGAAATTGAAATGATGGTCCGTAATTTTGAAGTAGAACGATCTTATGATAATCTATCTTTTAAAACTATTGCAACAGTTACCGGTGCGGTAACGGGGTCATCAACAAAAACTTATTCGTATGTTGATAACAGCAATACCTCTAAATCAATCAGCTTCTACAGGCTTAAAATTATCAGGCAAAGCAATGGGTTTTCTTACAGTGACATTAAAAATGTAAAAGGTTTGGCAGGTAAAGATGATTTAGTGATATTCCCTAATCCATGTATTGCAAATGGAAAGATCACTATTAATGATTTAATTGAGCCTTCAAGAATCCAGGTTCTTGATAATTCAGGGCGCCTTGTAAAATCATTAATGTTAAACAATACAAATTCAGTTGAGTTAAAAGGTTTATTAAAAGGGGACTACCTGGTAACAATTACCGGCACCGGAAGCGGTATTACAATAGTTAAAAAACTCACAGTTATAAATTAATATTTCTTCCTTACGATTAACTAAAAGCTGCCCACCCTAATGGGCGGTTTTTTTTTAATGTTAGTTGTCATAGTTTTGATGATAATGAAACGAATATCATTTTCCCTCTTTTTGTTTTTTGCATTTCAATTTGCAAAAGCTGCCCGGGTTGATTCCATAGTTATTTACAGTAATAGCATGCAGAAAGAAATAAAATGCGTAGTGATAAAACCGGAGGTATACAAAAAAAAGAAAGTAAGATTCCCTACGGTTTATTTATTGCATGGTTACGGAGGTTGGTACAGCAACTGGATAATAAGAGTTCCTGAATTAAAAGAGTATGCAGATGAATTCGGTTTAATTATTGTTTGCCCTGATGGAGATAATGCAAGCTGGTATTTTGATAGCCCTGTAAATCCAAAAATGAGATATGAAACTTATATCTCACACGAAGTTCCGCATTATATTGACTCTGCTTACAGAACAATTGCAGATAAGAATCACCGTGCAATAACAGGATTAAGTATGGGCGGCCATGGAGCATTGTTTATTGCATGGAGGCATACTGATGAATTTGCTG
The DNA here is from genome assembly GCA_046594375.1 of Chitinophagaceae bacterium. GTDB lineage: Bacteria > Bacteroidota > Bacteroidia > Chitinophagales > Chitinophagaceae > Ginsengibacter. Next base: position 4,122 of record JBKJSX010000214.1, on the reverse strand, counting down.
CAGCTGGAAGCATGAGTGGAGGAGTGGAGCTTAATGAATCAAAAAGTAAATTTGAAATAATAAAGGTGTTGGGTGATACATTACACTTTGAAGATAATTGGAAAAATCATTCTGTGATAAATGTTGTAGAGAATAAACTCAGGGATTCACTTGCGCTGATAATTGATGATGGCATAGATGATATTTTTATTGAAGGGAACAGGAGGCTTCATCAAAAATTATTATCATTAAAAATTCCTCACGAATACATTGAACGACCTGGCAAACATAGCTGGGATTATTGGAAATATGCAGTGCACTTTCAATTATTATTTTTCAGCAAATTCTTTCAGGCTCATCCGGGGAATTAAAAAATCAGTAACCGGTTTGTCCATCTCTTGTTTTTACTTTCTTTTTGCCACTGTTCTTTTTTTCGTATAGCAATACTTCTGCAGGCTTAACTTTTTTTGTCTTAATATCCGAAGCAATAGCTTTTGTATCAGGCTCTCTTGGTAAAAAACCATGATCGTATGTTTCACTTCTTATAAGCCTGCCCGTATTAGGATCATAAAATTTCCATGTGCCGTGTTTTACGCTGTACTGCTCGGCTTTTACTATTTTGTAAGTTATAATTTCATTGTTGCCCTGCCCATATACCGGTATAGTATCATAAGGGGCATCAGGGTTGTAGGCATGCCAGCTTTCTTCTCTTCCCATGTCACCCATCATTGTAAAATATTGTTGCACGCCATCTTTTCCGCCATACTTATAATTTTCCATCGCAATTAAATCTCCATTAAGATTATACCTTCTCCATACACCTTCTTTTTTGTTATTCTTAAAAATTCCTTCTTCTTCATAACCCGGCTCACCTCTAAGCTCGCCCGTATGCAAAACCCATTTACCTTGTTTAAGGTCTTTTTTATCAACAGCATTTATGGTGTCGCGTTTTGCTGTTAACTCATAAGTTTTATATTGTGCAATTCCTGTAGAAGAAATAAATTCGAGCACCACAATTATCAGTGCCAACTTTTGTATTTTTAAAAACTTATTTTTCATAAAAAAATTAAATGATGAGCCTTATCAAATTTACGATCTCAAGAACATTTTTTTTAGCCTTTGCATTAACCTTTGTAACAACTTTAACCTTTTTATTTTCAACTGCGCAGATCAATGCAAGTACAGCTGATGAAAGATTAAACGGTCTTAAAAAAAGAAAATTGTTGGAGGACAAATCTGTTTTAAAAGATATAAAATTTCGCAACATAGGGCCAAACGTTATGAGCGGCCGTGTTGTTGATGTAGAAGTAAACCCCACAGATGCTACAGAGTTTTATGTGGCGTATGCAACAGGTGGGTTGTGGTACACAAATAATAACGGGCAAAGCCTTGTACCGATCTTTGATAAAGAAGATGCAATGGGTATTGGTGACATTGCAGTTAACTGGCAAACAAAAGAAATTTGGGTTGGTACAGGCGAAGCTAACAGCAGCCGTTCTTCATATTCCGGTCTGGGTGTTTATAAAAGCAGTGACAAAGGAAAAACCTGGCAATACCTTGGCTTACCCGAGAGTCATCATATCGGCAAAATAATTTTACATCCTACTGATAAAAATATTGCATGGGTTGCCGCAGTTGGGCATTTGTACTCTCCCAATAAAGAGAGGGGAGTTTATAAAACAATTGATGGAGGAAAATCATGGAAGCGTACTTTATTTGTTGATGAAAATTCCGGCGCAATAGATATGGATATTAATACAAAAAAGCCTGATGAATTGTATGCTGCAACATGGCACAAAGAAAGAAAGCCCTGGAATTTTGTAGAAGGTGGAAATGGCTCAGGAATTTATAAGACAACTGATGGTGGAAATACATGGAAGCTTATAACACAGGAAGGAAGCGGCTTTCCTCACGATAAAAATACAGGAAGAATTGGTGTTGCGGTATTTACTGCTAATCCACAAATTGTTTTTGCAATATTAGATAATCAAAATCTAAGACCCGACACAGCAAAAAAAGAAAAAGGATATACCTTAAAAGATTTTAAAAATATCTCGAAAGAAGATTTTTTAAAATTAGACAGTAAACAGTTAGATACTTTTTTAATGAGCAACTTTTTTGATGAAAAATATCGTGACTCATCAGTAAAAGAATTAGTGCGTTCAGGAAGTATTAAACCAACAGCTGTTTACGATTATCTCTACAACGCTGAAGAACCTGAAACACCGGTTATTGGTGCAGAAGTTTACCGGAGTGATAATGCAGGAACAACATGGAAAAAAGTAAACACAAAATCACTGGAACTTTTCAGTAGCTATGGATATTATTTCGGCAAGATATCAGTATCAGCCACCAATGAAAATAAAATTGTAATAAGTGGAGTTAATTTAATGTTGAGTGAAGATGGAGCAAAAACTTTTAGGTCAGTAGATAGGCAGGGTGCAACACACGGAGATTGGCATCCGGTATGGATGAACCCGGCAAAAGATAGTAATTGGATTGCAGGTGATGATGGAGGTTGCCATATTACTTATGATAACGGCAGGCATTGGTTTAAAGCAAACACGCCATCTGTTGGGCAGTTTTATGCAATTGATGTTGATAATGCAAAGCCTTATAATGTATATGGTGGTTTGCAGGATAATGGTGTGTGGTTTGGACCCTCAACAACAAAGGATGCTGATCAATGGAATTATACATCTCCTTATCCGTGGAAAGCTATCGGAGGTGGCGATGGTATGCAGGTGCAGGTAGATGCAAGGGATAATAAAACAGTTTACAGCGGTTCGCAGTTTGGTTTTTATAGCAGGAAGAATACGGATTCATTAAATAATTTTCGTTCGGGAAAATCTGTAATTGCCCGTGGTGATTTAGGTGAGCAGCAATTAAGATATAACTGGCAAACTCCTATTTTATTAAGCAGGCATAACCAGGATGTATTGTACATGGCGACAAATCGTTTTTATCGGAGCCTTAATAAAGGAGAAAAATTACAGGCAATTAGTGGTGACTTAACCACAGGTAAAAGAGCGGGTGATGTACCTTTTGGAACTTCAACTACAATAAGTGAATCACCATTAAAATTTGGATTGCTGTATGTAGGAACAGATGATGGCAATATCCAAATTAGTAAAGACGGCGGATACACATTTGCTTTAATAAATAAAAATTTGCCAAAGGGATTATATGTAAGCAGGATATTGGCTTCGCAGTATGCAGAGGGAAGAGTGTATGCAACATTAAATGCGTATCGTAATGATAATTTTAATCCATATTTATTTGTGAGTGAAGATTATGGGAACACATGGGCCTCGTTAGGAAATGATCTGCCTGCCGAACCACTCAATGTTGTAAAAGAAGATCCTAAAAATCCAGACATACTTTATGTAGGAAGTGATAATGGATTGTATGCATCATTTACTCGTGGCAAAAGTTTTATGACATTAGGAAATTTACCAAGAGTTCCTGTTCATGACATAGCAATACAAAAAACTGCAAACGAAATTGTGATCGGTACACATGGCAGAAGTATTTACATTGCTTCACTTGATAGTATTCATAAAGTATACAATTCGCCAGTTAAAACTTCGAAGGATAATGGGACTGCCTTTCAATTATTTGACCCGATAGATATCGGGAGGAAGAAAATAAATTCCGGTGAATCGGATATTGATTGCCCGCCTGCAACACCGAAAAGAAATAAAAATAAAAGTCTGAACCATGATCCCGAATTAATCGGGACAGGTTTGGGCGAATTTAAAAAGATCAAGTAGAAAAAGAATCTGAACCATGATTTTGTGGGATTAAAAAAGATTAATTACTAATAGAAAAAAAATATAATAAACTATGATTAATCTTTTTATTCCAATAGTCTCCCCAAATCATGGTTCAGAATAAAGTAAAGATCTGCTGCATCAGTAGTATACACGAAGCCAACATGGCAATGCACTACGTGGATGTGTGCAGCGGTGTTAGAACAAATGGCGTTCCTGATTGAAAATAAATTGAAAGATTTTTTCGCCGGTGTCAGGCAACTTTGTGTAGCCAGAGCTTAGAAGCTTCTATCGATAAAAAAACTCAACGTTTTTAAAAGAAGCACTAAAATAAAAAGACCTTGAAAGTCTTAAAAACCTTCAAGGTCAA